>CAISYK010000103.1 GCA_903889605.1 uncultured Bacteroidota bacterium | reverse complement strand
TTACCTATTGCTGTATTATTTCCTCCATATCCATTATTCGATAATGAATAAGAGCCTACACTTGTATTAGAAGAACCTGTATTTGCGTTTAATGAATAATACCCTATAGCTGTATTATAAGAAGTACTTGAATTTGTGGATAATGAATAATAACCTACAGCGACATTGTAACCTCCTGTTGTATTATTTGTTAATGAATAACTACCAATAGCAGCATTTCCAATACCTGTTGTATTATTTATTAATGAACTATTACCAATTCCTGAATTATTTGACCCAGTTGTGTTTAAATATAATACCCTATATCCGATTGCTGTATTACTAGCCCCTGTTGTATTTCCATTCAATGATTGATACCCAATAACTGTATTATAGTTTCCTGACCCGCCTGCAGCACCTCCATAATATGCCTGCGCACCTATTACAGTATTATAACTTGTAAATGGAGTCGCTGTACTTGTGCAGTTGTACATTGCTTGATACCCTATAACGGTTGCATAACTTGCAGCTACACTGTTCCACATTGTTGACTCACCGATAGCTGTACAAAAACTTCCAACCGTGCTGTTAAATAATGTATTAATACCAATGGCTACATTATTAATTCCAGTTGTATTTCTTATCATTGAGTTCCACCCTATAGCAGTATTACCATTACCTGTTGTAACTTTTAATGAATAATACCCTATTGCTGTATTAGCTAATGCACCAGTACTGGTCATTAATGATTGATAACCTATAGCTACATTGGAATAGCCTGTAGTATTTGCATTTAATGCTTGATACCCTATAGCAACATTATTATAGCCTGTAGTATTTGCATTAAATGCTTGGTTGCCAATAACAGTATTGGTTGCAATACTTCCTGGACCAATACCAACTGTTAGTGCATTTACTGACGTCGGTGTTATTGCTCCTAATGTTATTGTTATAGCTGGAGTTGTTGTGTTAGTTGCAACTATACCGCTAACTCCATTCGCTGTAGTTACTGATACTGATGTTACAGTTCCGCCAGCTCCTCCCAAATCTCCCATAGTGGCAAACCTATTCATTGATGAAGCTGTAACGGCTGCTAATAATGCCCCTCTTGTGTTAGTAGGTATTAATACTTTTATATCTGTCATGATCTTATGTTAATGAGGTTATAACAAACTCAGTCCCTGTTGCATCGTAAGAAATTGTATCTACTGTATCATTTCCGCCGCCGTCATAATTAAATTGCTCTCCGGGCTTTACAACTCCGCCAAGTAATACTCCGTCCGCGGCTCCTGAAACATAAATTGAAACAGACTTTTTCCCTGCAGCTACATTTCCAGCTGCCGAAGTCCTTAAAATAGCCGGCGTTCTTAAAACTGGTGCAGTAACAGCGCCCCCTGCTGAATCAGTTTTAAGTTTATAACCTCCAGCACCATCGTCAATAAGGAACTTTAAAAAGAATGCTTTTAATTCTGAACTATTTAATTCTGCCATTTTATTTTATTTTTAAAAATACTTTTACTTGATTCTTTATAGGCTCACGATACACATATCCAAATGCTGCCAAGCCAAAAAAAAAAGTACAGCAGATGTGCCCTTGTTTTGTGAAATAGTTTTGGATATATTTTGAAGCAGTGAAGAGCCGAATGATTTAAGCTCGTCCATGCGGGAAAACCAGCCTTTTTCATTTGCCGGTTGTTTCAAGGCTGCAAATGCCGCTTTGCGGTGAATGATTAATTTATCAAATGTGTCGGATTCATTGGGCTGGCTGTTTATGGCTGTTACAACATCTGCCATTGATGAAGCATTAATACCAAAAGTGGATTTAACCCACTTTATTAAACGTGTCGAAGCACCTGAAACGCCAAAAGCCCAGGCATAATCAACTACGGCAACGGCAATAGCCTCTGAATTAATATTATCAGCTCCCATCGGGTTCCAATAACCATTCTTATAAATTTTTTCCCAAATGGAATCAGGCATAAGAAAAAAATTATCTGCTGTAGGCTGGTATCCTAATTTTGGTGCAAGGCTGCTGAATGTAGCCCATGTGATGCCTTTATTTGTATGCCAGCCTGTTTTTCCCTGATAGGTGAAAGGCGCGGGGTTTTTGCTTGCAGTATCTGTCACTGCTCTGCTTAAACCGCCTTCGGCTTTGCGTATGTACGGTATTGCTTTTTGTAAATCAGCCATTATTCGCTTGCTTTAGTAAGTTCAAGGAGTAAAACATACGCCCCTGTATTATTTTTTATGGATGCTGTATAAAAGTCGCTTGCTTCCTTCCAGTAGGTAAATTCCTTTTTTTCCAGCTGCGAAGCTGCGGCCCATAATTTAACGGCCTTACCTACATTGCCGCTGAAGGAAAGTGCGGTAAATTCATAAAACAATGTACCGCTGTTATCGGCTGTGCTTTTACCGGTAGCTACTCCCAGCACTCTGCCTTTAGAAACAACACGAATAACATTGCTTTTATGAAAAGTATATAATGGATCAGCTGCATCGGCAGCCCCGCCCCCTAAAAGTTTAGGGGATTTTCTGATATTTACATTGCTTTTTGCTATAAATACCAAAGGTTTTTTTGTTGTATCGAATTGGAGCTGTGCCGATGGCGGCGGTGCAACTGTGCTTGATGTAGTTAAATTGAAAATATTAAAGAAGGTTGCTTTTTGTTCTGCGCTTAAAAAATTCAGATAATCATCAATGTTTTCATTGTACAAATTCTTAAATGATTCCGAAATTTTTTTCCATGCCAATTTTTTGGCTGCGATTTCACGAGCTGCATCAAAAACAACATCATTGCTGTCACCGTACCAGTGTTTAGAATTGTAAATCTTACTTGCTATCTGCGCTTCCGGGGTATCTAATTTACCTGCCTCTTTACCAGCTTTCAATTTAATTAAATAACGATTTCCAAAATACAAACCTGCACCGATGAAGGCTGCACCGAAAATATAATCCACAACAGATCGTTTGCCTGATGCTGACTGAACTATTATACGTTCCTGAGTTTGCGGTAATGTTTCCATTTCGTAGTTAAATTTATCTGTACTGCAGATATTTATAAATAAATAACATAAGGTTTTGCCTTCTTAACAAAGTTTGGTTTCTTTTTAACCAAGTCTGCTAAGTAAAGCAGGTCATCATGCGGCAGTAATTCTATAATGACTTTAGCCGCTGTTAATTTTTCCGTACATTTTGCGTCTGTATCGGCTGTTACTGTAAAGTTTACTGTTTTGGATGCCATAGCGTTATTTTTTTATTCTAATTTTGATTTAATAAAATCCAATACGGAATCAGATTTTCCCTTATTGATGCTTCCGTCAGGAAGGCAGCAATAAGCACAGATATTATAGAATGTTAAAAAATCATCTGTGTTTAATGATTTTGCGAACGTGTGAATATTTTTTAACCTTTCTGTATGTTCGGCATCGTAACCATCGTATTCATCTGCTTCGCTGAATGATGCTCCGCTGTTTTCCACTGTTTTTTCCTCTTCAAGTTCTTTTACCTCTTCCGAAAGCATTTCTTTTACCTCTGCCGGCTGTAAACCTGTCAGTGCTGTTACAGCTTTGGGATAACTTAAAGCAAGATTGACAGCCATTTTTTGAAATGCTCCGGCAAGTATCATCTGCATTGCCGGAGGCTTTTGCTTTGCATTAATCAGGTCGGCGGCACCTGACAGCTCACCGTCTGCATCGGATAATTGTGATTCCAAATCCTCAATATCTTCCTGAAGCCTGCCCAGCTCATGGTCTTTCTTTTCTAATTCGCGCTCATGGCTGCGTTTTAATTCAGCAATTTCAGACTGATGCTTAAAATCATTGAGCTGCCTTGCAAAATCAGCTTTAAGCAAATCTATACTGCTTGTATTTCCGCCTGCTTTGTTCAGCTCCAAAAATTTAGATTCCAGTTCTTTCATTTTTTCGGACTCCTGCACACTGCCCAGCTCAATAGCTGTATGGCTTTCATTTTTTGCATTTTCCGATAAATAAATAGTGTAGGTTTCGGGAGGCGAAGTGTTTCGTGTTGCTTTGCCTGAATATATTACAATCTTCATTGCCTGCGGATTGCGCGTAGCAACTATGGTTGTGATCTCACGTTCAAATTGTTCGCGTCCGAATTTTAATTCCGTAGGCATTTTTTCCCAACGGCCGCCTTCACGAAGTATTTCTGTAATCCTGAAATGTTCAGGATAACGTGTTTTGAAATTATTTGAAGTAAATCCGGGAGTATCTTTGTTTTTGCGTTTTTGCGTCTGCAGCCTTGTATTTTCGGATGCTGTGTTTTTAACAGAATTTTCTAACCGTTCGGCAATGGTAGCCAAATCGGGAGCTGCGTTGTACAGCTCTTCGGGTGTTTTTAGTTGAATGGTACTCATTTTGCGTTATTTTTTATGATTTAACATTTTGTAAATAATTGTCAATGATTTTTTGTTTCGCTTCACTCATCTTAATTACAGGAATCACGCGGAGAAATTCTAAATCAATTGAAACTGCTTGTGTAATTTGGATTGAACCTGTAAACTCCTGTATTCCGTAATATTGAAACGAAGAATAATCAGCAGATTCGTTAAATATATTTGTATCGCTTCGTATGATTAATGTCGGCTCTACCATCTCGGAAATAAGAAAATAATACTCATTGTAAGCGTCAATGGTTAAATCAACCTGAAAGCCAAATAGAGCTGTTTTTGTGACACGTATAGGCTCAAAAGTATAGTTGTCAAATCCCATTGCTTTCATTCGCTGGGATACGTATGCCAATAAGAAATTATCCATTGTTAATCTATTTTAACTATTTTTTTTCCTCGTAATACAATTTTAACATAGCAGGAAAACCCTGCTGTATTATTAGCTTCTACAAATCCTTGGATATAAGTTCCGTCTTGTACCTGCTCTTTTAATTCCAAAAATTCTTTTTTTCTTTTTTGAACTATTCCTAAATAGTTTTCAGCATCTAAAATCAATGGGTTGCTTGTCTTATTGCTGAACGATAAAGAAATAGCGCAGCTAGGTTCTGTACCCGGCAGCATCGAAACTATAGAACCTATGTATCCATCAATCAATACAAAGTTTTTGGGTATTTTCTGCGAAATTTTTAAAACTTCAATACCTATAATTCCCGGTATGGGAACCCTTATAACAATATATCTAGTCTTTAATTCGTACATTTATTTTATAGGGTTAGACAGACGCAGGATTATGTTAACTGTGTAAGGATATACCTGCCCGATAATAAAACCATCAGTTATAGATATGTCCACTTTTGAACCATCGGCAGGCTCATTAACTTCTTTATCGAAGCGTTCGTTGGGATTAACATCCTTTCCGCAGCTTATCAGCTGTAAATCAAAATCAGCGGGGTAAATTTCCTGTCCGTTAATTTCAAATTTAGCTACTTTTAAACCGCTCATTGCAGTCGCATCTCTGGTTATTGCCTGAATACCGTTAACTGTTTTATAATTACGATCAGTTATTACATTATTTGCGGAAATTGTTTGGCCTGCACCTGTAATTACAAATGGGATAGATTGGTATTTGATTGCTCTGAAAATCATTTTGCTGAAAATTAAATGAGCGCCTTTTAATTTAAAAAGGTTTGCAATGGAGCATTGCTGCCCCATTGCTTTGTACTTGTGAAAAAATAACGCTTATTCAAAACACAAGAAAACCTTCAACCCTAATTTTAGTATGGGATAACACTTGAACCAACAAGCTCAATACGGATTTGAGTGTTTACAGCTGCTGCTTGGCTCAATGCAATATTGAATTCAATTTGCTGCTGAGGCTCTAACCATTTCGGATTAGCTAAACGGAAAGTTCCCGGAGCAACAGTTGTTAAATTGGTTGTGTCGAAAATACGGTTGCCGCATTCGTTCGGCAAAAGATATTTTGAACCAATTTTAAACTCAACCTGTCCGTTTAAGATTGCTTTTTCCGCAACTCCAAAGGCAGCATCAACAATTCCGCCTGCTGCTACAGCACTTAATAAACGCACATGAGTTAAAAGTAAATAGTTGTCTTTGTCCAATTTACCGTTTGCCATGTTTGAAGTACCGACACTTTTGGTATCAGCATTCGTAATCATTTTTATTGTGGTGCTTGTACCCGGTGTTTTACAGATATAAAACACTGTATCTGCCAACTGCAGGCGCTTTTCATCTAATCCTTTACGGATAGCTTCTGGAAGCATACCTAATCTCATCATCGCTTCATCGCGTGATGATAAGTTTGCACCTCCTGCGCTTACGCGTGTTTGGGTTAATTTTGATACCGCGGCTCTTTTTTGCATTGGCGGCATTTTTGCAATTGCTCCTAAAAGCATTTCAGTTTTTTCAGGGCTTAAAAAGCCCAAATCTTCTACGCTTGTTAAAAGCGCGTTTGCTTCATTATCAGTCATTGTGATATAATATTTATTGTTTTTGCTTACTCTGTTTAAGGGTTTTCAGCTTCCTCCTTTTTAATTTCAATTTCTAAATCCTTTCGGGGGATTAAATAACAGTTCCTGAATTTTCTGAATTAATTTCACTGCCCCAGTCTTTACCCAGCTCCTCTTGTTCTTTTCCAAGGTCTTCTACAGAGCCGTTAATAAGTTCAGGATTAAATTTTTTCTCTTCAAGCATTTTAGCCATGTCATTTGCCTGTTCTTTGTAGTAGTTAGCTTCCAAAGCTGCTTTACCATCCACAGCACCTAAACCTGAAACAAGGCTTTTGCCTGTAACAGCTTTAACCCCTGACAATAATCCGCCGCCAGCAATTCCATAACCCAAACCATTTACAAACTGCATTGCTGCACCTGTTTTTTTGTGGGTAAAAATTGCTGTTGCTGTTCCTGCTGCAACAAGGATTATAGGTTTAACAATTTTTTTAATGCTGAATGTTCCGTCATCTACAGCCGGCGGGGCTAGAAATGGGATTTTATCCAGTAGATTACTTGCAAGCGAAGCAGCAACCAAACCCACAAGCACGCCTGATGGTTTAGCAATTTGCTCAGCCACGCCTTTTTTAGCTGCTTTCAATTTTTCAGCTCCTTTAAGTCCGCCTTTTTTCTTTTTTGCGCCGGACTTATGCGGTTTGGTTGATTTATGTTTCATTTGTTTTTTTGCGTATTCTTTACCGCGCCCGGATTGGTTTATTTTCTAATTGATAATCGGCAATTGATAATTGATAATTATTTTAAAATCACTCGCTTTACTTTGCTTCCGGCAGGAAGCATTGCTTTAGCGCGTTTTACTTTAATTCCTTTGCGGTAAACAGCTACCTTACCTAGTCCGTTTAAAGCGGCTTTTGCTTTTGGTTTTGCACCTATGCCTATTGCAGCGCGTGCTTTTGAAGAAATTGCCAAGGTGATTAACGCGCCTGCTGCCACAACTCCGATTGCAGCCTTTGTCGGGTTTTCCTTTACAAATGCCATTACCTTGCTGATTATTCCATCACCGCCTGTATTTCCTCCGCCTGCATCATCGTACGCCTGCTTACCTGCTTCCGTTGCTTCTGCTACAGTTTTACCGGCAGCTATTGCTGCATCGTAAGCATCCTTTGATTTTTGTTTAGCATCGGATTCAACATTTTCGGCCGCTGCTGATGGCTCGCCGCTTTCTGCCTCCTGATCCTTAAGAATGTCTGCACCAGTTTCAATAGCTTCACCTGCACTTTTTTTCTTTGTGAAAAAATTCTTAATGGCAGTAATGAAATTTTTGAACTTGCTTCCTTTTGTGTCTTTTGAATCCTCTTCGGTTACTTCCGGTGCTTCAACTGCATCGGCTGGAGCTTCGCCTTCGCCTAGACCATTTACCGATTTTTTCTTTGCGTATTTAATTGCAGTCTGTTTTGTAACTGCTGCATCATGCTGTTTTTGAGCGTCCGCATAAGCTTTGTTATTCATACCGGATTTGGCAATACCTGCAGCTGTGCTGATTAATGCTACTGCCGCTGATGTGATAACTGTTGGTGTGACCGGCTCAACTCCTAAACTGCCTAATCCTGAAAGTTTTTTCGAAGCCTTGCCTGTTTTTATGTAATGCTCTAATTTGGATTCCTTACCGCCGAACTTTACAAATACTTTTTCTAAAGCTGCCCTGCCTTTTTTGGATAGTTCCCAAGCTGCAGCTGTTACGCCCATCTTGTTTGCTTCTGCCAGTGTGAAGTACGAAGGATAAGCACGTTCAGCCCATTGGAACAAATTAACTTTCATTGCCAATAGAAAACCTGCACGCACTATCAATGTTAATGGATTGGAAAGGACAATGAATTTTTTGATAACAGCTCCTACTTTTTTGGCAACAGCTTTTACTTTGTCTGTAACTTTTTGAATTTTATCAATCCCTTTTTGTCCTATTACTTTTTTTGCAATTGCTGTATTAACCTTCTTTACAGCTACCACGGCTTTTTTAACATTAGAGAAAAATGTTTTTCCTGCTTTTTTAATTGATAATTTGCCTATACCTGATAGTCCTTCTATGGCTTCATCATCCTCGTCAGTAAAACCAAATTCAATATCGGCCGCTCCATCCATTCCGCTCACAGCACCATGTTTTTCGGCTGATAAATTCCACCGATCTTCTTCTTTTTCAAGTAAATCGAGGGCCGCATCCCTGCCGGGTGTATTCCATTTTGCAATGGCATGGTCAAGCATTTTTAAATATGCGTCTGCTCCGCCGGATATTTCCATTGCAGCAGGGTCCTTACGGATAATGTCGCGTGTAGCAACAATATGTTCGTAAATTGACTTTAACAAAGGGCTGCTGTCATCAACTGCTCCAAGCTCATCTAATTCAACTCCTTCAAAATGCACTCCATTGAGCAAATCATTTTTGTCCTGGGCTACATTAATTAAAGATTCGCCTATTGAGCCTAAAAGTGCAAGAGGCATCCCTCCTAAAAAGGTTTTTGGTGAGTTCATGGTATGGTCAAATTTGTCGGTGTAAGTTTTTTCTTC
>CAISYK010000102.1 GCA_903889605.1 uncultured Bacteroidota bacterium | reverse complement strand
TGAATCTGCCAGTCAAAAAAATAAATTGTTTTTTAAATAATTACTCTTATTTTTGAGAGTTTCATAAAAAAACTACATGAAAAAGATTGAACAACTCCTTTTTAAATTTTCCATAAAAAATATTGTCTTGTTTTTTACAATATGGTTTTGTATCGGATTTTCAACCGGTACTTTACTGTTATTATATCCTGTACATTGGATAACTGATTATGCAGAAATTAACAAATGGCAAAATTCGACAGAGAATATTTTGATAAAAATAGTTATCATTTTGTTAGTTGTTTTGTCATTTATGCTGTCAGTAAGGTTATTGCGGGCATTATTAAATATGATAACGGCTGCCGCAAAAATCGGCTTTTTTGTTATTTTAATTTCTATTACTTCTTTTTTTCTTTGGCTTTGGTTTAATCCTGATTTGATGAGCAGAACAAACCAACAAAAGATCTCTTCCGAAAGTACAGTAAACGCTGAATTCTTTTTTGGTTCTTACCCTTCAGAATCCAAACTCTATGATTTGAAAGAAGATGGGTATACGCTTGTTGTTTCTCTTTTGCATCCTGCTGTTGTTCCTTTTGAGCCTAAGATGATTGCCGATGAGGAGAAAGCTGCTGCAAAAGTCGGTATAAGATATATCCATATTCCCATGCTGCCATGGGTAAGCGACAATTTAGATGCTATAAACAAAATAAAAGATCTTATTAAAACTGAAAAGGGTAAAATTTTTGTCCATTGTTATCTCGGCAAAGACAGAGTTAATGTTGTGAAAAATATTATTAAAAACAATAATGGAATAATAGAAAAATCAGGAGATAATAAGGAAAGCCGTAAAATTGATGAAAAAACCAAATTGGAAAGAGGCGAAATTATTAAATTGGAGCCTGATGTTTATTTTATTCCATATCCAACCGATGAAGAATATTTTGGTTTTATTTTAACAAGCCCTATAAAACAAGTTGTGTCCTTGCTTAATCCAGATAATATAGATGATCTAAAGCTGATTGAAAACGAAAAAAAACTGCTTCCTCAATATCAAATTAATTTTCACTTATTTCCTTTGAAGACCGAACCTTATGATCCGGATACCGTTTTAAATATTATTCAACAAATAAAAAAAATCCCTCACCCTATGGTGGTACATGGCTTTTTTACAAAAGGGGCTATGGGCGAAGCTATACAGCTTACTTATAAATCTCAGAAACAATCACTTCCGCCTTCATTGTTTTCTGAAGCCATGAAAAATGGATCCGCAGTTGTTCTTTCTTCAAATTCAGTTGCTGGAAATATGCCTTTAGACTCAGAATTTAAATCATATCTATATTTCAGGGGCGTCAGAAATATAGCGTTTACTGGAGATTCAAAATCAAAGGCTGCTGTAAAGCTAAAAAAAGAAGCTGAAAAAGCAGGTTTAGAATGGCAAAACTTTAATCTCAATGACAAAGCTCTCATTGATGCAGTAAAAACCAGCGGGACATGGTATATTTTTGGTTCACCTATGGATGAAATCCAAAAAACATTAACTGAAATTCTGAAATAATCATAAATACAGGAACAATTAAATTTACGAGGATTGGCAGCAATGTGTTGACCGGATTTACTAAGAAGTTTTTGTCGGCAAGACAAACGGATATTTGAAAAGCCGCAGGTTAAATATACTAAAATGCCGGCTTATTTCATAGCCATTGTTAGCTATTGGCGTACTTTTGGGCTGGTGAGTGAAATATTTGTAAAAATGCAGCCTCTTTCTTAATGTACGGTTTTTAATTTTTCTTTTTCTCCCAGTTTAAGCCCATCATACTTCTTCTTTTGCTCGGCAGTTAATATTTTTGCTAAATTGTTTTCAAAATTAATGTCGGTATGTTTGAGAGCATCCATCATCGCTTTATTATTGTTTGCAAATTTACATTCGTCAGCATATACTTGTTTGGCATACTGAAAGCAAATTTGAAAGGCAAGTTTTCCCTGCTCAGTATTAAAATTCAATAGTTCATCGAGTTTTAATGTATTTGCATTTGCACTTTCTTCAGAATCTGCATTAAGCTGTTTAGTGATTAAAGCAGTTCTTTCTTCATCTTCTGATGCTGAAATATCCTTGAGTTTTACATAAAATATTTCTTTGTTTTGCCTAAAAATTTCACCTGTTTCATTCGCTTCGTATGTAAAGAATGTTATGGTTGAAACTTTTTTTGTTAGAGTGTAGGTAATGGTATCAAACTCAATTTTTTCATTTAATTTTAACTGCGTAATATCTGCTGCTGTTAATTCCTTCCTGATGGGAGTTCCAGTGGGTATCTGTCCATCACTTCCATCTTTGGTCATTGCGGACATTGGTATCTTACTCGTGTCCCATTGTACAAGAATCTTGTTAAATTCTTTGGGCGTTAATTCTTCATTAGGACAATTAGTATAAGCTTTTAATTTGCCTGATAAAACTGCTTTAACAATTGTTGAAAATATTTTTTCTTTATCATATTGGAAAGCCGCATTCCAATTAGATGAAATTATTGTTTCTTTGAAGTTATGATTCCAGGCAAATGTATCTCTTATATTTCCTGCACCGTAGGCAAAGGGAATAATCGTTTGAACATTTTCTGCCCAAAGCACTTTTCTGTTTTTTGATTCTTGAGCCTTGATATTTAAGTTGCAATTAGCTAAGGCTAAAAGCATTAAGACAACAGCATTTTTTTTCATATCGTTTAATTATAATATAGATTTATTTGGTTTTCACGATTAACCGCAAAGCTTTGTCCTGTCATATCGGCAAAAATGCTGCTGATGTTCGATTTTATTCAGTCGGTTTGATAGTTGTTCAGCAGTTAATGATTGCCATGTGTTTTTCATTATGCTTGCTGTCTGCATGGCGGTAAATCAAATTCTGAAAAAGAACTTTATGCAAAGATGCAAAATTGCGGTGATTGTTTATGTTTTCTTCGCCGCTTTATGGTTTTGAGAAAAAAATTATAGTTATTGGGCAAGCCTTACTCAAGGTCGCTTTAATGGCGTTTGGCTGCATATTTTTATATACTAAATTAATTCCCCTTGCTTTTCAGGATGCTCTTATAATCCTTCAATATTTTGGACATTAATGGGTAGTAATAATTCCAATAAAAATTTTCCCTGTTTCCTTCATTAAGTGAAGTCATCACAGATTTTATATAAGCAATCCCTGATAAGTGGGATAAATGTTTGGAGATATTATTATCAGCAAAATCTCCTGCAAAGTAATAAAACTTATAATCATCACTATTATGCTCAATTAC
>CAISYK010000101.1 GCA_903889605.1 uncultured Bacteroidota bacterium | reverse complement strand
TTTTCATTTTTCAATTGTTCCAAATTATTCCAGGCTTCACAAACAGGAATTTTAGGTTCGGGCATGTCAACCTCGCTCTCTTCACCAAATAAGGATACCTGGGCAGAGTTAATCCCTTCCTGATGAGAGTTCCCGTAACGGATAATTTTTTCAAGAAAGTTAATATTATCATTTCCGTCAGTAAAAAAATAAGATGCACGATGTATCCCGAAAGAATCTAAACCGCCTGCATAAGCAAGGCTTTCAAAAGTTTTTTTATTGGCAGCACGTAAATTTATCCGACGTACCAAATCAAAAACACTTTTAAATGGTCCGTTAGCCGTGCGTTCTTCAACTATAGAAATAACCGCTGCTTCGCCTACACCTTTTACAGCGCCCATTCCAAACCGTATCTGCCCGCTTTTGTTCACAGCAAACTGATACTTACTTTCGTTAACGTCAGGCCCGAGAACAGGTACTCCCATACGTTTGCACTCATCCATAAAAAAAGTAATTTTATCAATGTTGCTTAAATTGTGCGTCAGTACAGACGACATATATTCACCTGGGTAATGCGCTTTTAAATAGGCTGTTTGATAGGCCACAAAAGCATAGCATGTAGAATGGGATTTATTGAAAGCGTATTGTGCAAACTTTTCCCAATCAGTCCATATTTTCTCAAGTTTAGCAACCTGCAATCCTTTAGCTTCAGCACCAGCCATAAATTGGCCTTTCATTTTATCCAGCGTATATCTGTCCTTTTTACCCATAGCTTTACGCAGCACATCGGCATCGCCTTTTGAGAAGCCTGCCAATTTTTGCGAAAGAAGCATCACCTGCTCCTGGTACACAGTAATACCGTATGTATCTGCTAAGTATTCTTCCATTTCAGGAACATCATACGTGATAGCCTCGCGCCCATGTTTGCGGGCAATGAAGTTTGGGATATATTCAATCGGACCAGGGCGATACAGCGCATTCATCGCAATTAAATCAGCAAATTTATCAGGTTTTAAATTGATCAAATGCTTCTGCATTCCTGCACTTTCAAACTGGAATGTGCCGTTGGTATCACCATGCTGATAAAGTTCAAAAGTTTTTACATCATCCAAAGGAATATCATTAATTATCAAATCTACCCCATGATTTTCTTTTATCAGCTTAAGCGCATCACGAATAATAGTAAGTGTTTTCAAGCCAAGGAAGTCCATCTTAATTACACCTGCATCTTCAATCACCCGGCCATCGTATTGAGTGATATATAATTCAGTTTCCTTAGATGCAGCAATAGGGACTATTTCAGTTAAATCTTTAGGAGCGATGATGATTGCAGAAGCATGTATGCCAGTGCCTCTCACAGAGCCTTCTAGGACAAGTGCTTCTTTAAGCACTCTCGCTTGAAGATCACTGCCGGCAAGTATTGCACGCAATTTTTTTACATCTTCTAAATCCTCTTTTGTTAAACCTTCTTTTTCTTCCAGACTTTTTTCACCTGTCATTGGAGCACGTAAGACTCGTTTCAGTTCAATGCCAGGTTTATCGGGAACTAATTTTGCAAGCATGTTTGATTCCTGCAAAGGCAGATCCATAACACGCGCAACGTCCTTTATACTCATCTTGGCAGCCATTGTACCGTATGTTACAATTTGTGCTACCTGGTTTTTTCCGTATTTTTCAACAACATAATCAATTACTTTCTGCCGGCCCTGATCGTCAAAATCAGTATCAATATCGGGCATTGATTTACGATCCGGATTTAAAAAACGCTCGAATAGTAAATTATATTTAATCGGATCTATATTTGTAATGCCTATACAGTATGCAACCGCCGAACCTGCAGCAGAACCACGTCCCGGACCAATAAACACACCTATATCTTTCCCATGATTAATAAAATCGGCTACAATTAAAAAGTAACCCGCGAAGCCCATAATTTTTATTGTATTCAATTCAAAATTGAGGCGCTCCTCGGCTTCTGGTGATATATCAATGTAGCGCTTCTTTGCTCCGGTAAAAGTTAAATGATGGAGGTAATCATCTTGATTTAAAAAAGTGGTAGGTATCTGGAAATTCGGCAGCATGATGTCCTGCTTTAGTTTCAGCGGTGTTATCTTACTAACAATTTCATTAGTATTATCAATAGCCTCAGGTAAATCGCTGAACAATTGACTCATCTCCTGAGTATTTTTAAAATAAAACTGGTCGTTGAAAAAAGCAAAACGTTTACCTTTTGATGACACCGCCTCATCATCACCATAATCTTTCATTATAGGTGTACTTTGCTTTTCGCCTGTATTGATGCATAATAAAATATCATGCGCATTTGAATCTGCCTGATCAACATAATGCGAATCGTTTGAAGCAATTATTTTTACGTTGTACTTCTTCGCAAATCTAAGCAGCACTTCATTCACAATATTCTGATCTGGAATATTGTGACGCTGCAATTCGATATAATAATCTTCCCCAAAAATATCAAGCCACCATTTTAATTCTTTTTCCGCTTCAGCTTCGCCCTTCTTTAAAATAGCGCGAGGCACCGAAGCGCCCAAACAGCATGATGTTGCAATTAATCCTTTGTGATACTGCAGAATCAATTCTTTATCAATACGCGGATATTTACCGTACAGCCCTTCCATATAGCCCAAAGAACAAAGCTTTACAAGGTTTTTATACCCTTCGGCATCTTTGGCAAGCAGTAATTGATGATAACGAATATCCTTATCCTCCTTTGTAAACTGGCGCTTGTGGCGGTTCTCCACCACATAAAATTCACAGCCTACAATGGGTTTTATTTTATTAGGATTATCAGGAGTGTTATGTTTTGCAGCTTCTGCAACAAATTTGAATACACCAAACATATTGCCGTGATCGGTAATGGCAAGTGCAGGCATATTATTACTGACCGCTTTTTTATACAATGATGAAATATCGGCAGCTCCATCCAATAATGAGAATTGAGTATGTACGTGTAGATGGGAAAAATTCATTTTTTGTTTTATTTGTTACTTATAAATAATGGTTTCAGATTTAGGATAAGGTTGTCTTTAAACTGCCCAATGAATATCAGTTTAACTGCAATTTTTGTTATCAAGGTATTATTATATTTTTTGATTATTTCCATTTGGGCGTTCCGCTTTATTAAAAAAGAAAGC
>CAISYK010000100.1 GCA_903889605.1 uncultured Bacteroidota bacterium | reverse complement strand
TTTAGTAAAAAAAATAAAAACAATTCCTATAACTGCGTCAAATGAATATCAATTTCTACTCCAACAAAAACAGCATTTTCCCAAAAAAGGCGGCTGCCATTAAACTGCTGCTGACAGCAATCATATTGTTGGTATTTAATTGTTTTAATAATGTCTTGGCCCAGGTAACTATTACTGCACCATCACTCACATTGACTGCATGTACAGTATTTCCAACAAACTCACGCACTTTAGGAACCATATATATAACGGAAAATTCGGCAGATGATATTTCAGGATCCGGCACACTGATACTGGAAACTCCTGCTAATTTTGAGTTTACTAATGAAGGAACGGCGTCAGTCACAGGAACGGAGATAACCGGACTTTCAGTGAGTCTTACAAATGCTGCTTCAATTACAGTTTCGTTTTCTGTAGCAAGTCTTAATGAATTAAATACCTTAACATTAAGCGGTATCCAGATAAGGGGTATAAATGGTGCTTCAGCGACAAACAATATTATAAGAACAGGAGGTACATCCATAATTAACGGAGATGCAAACGGCACTGTTCATGCTGCTCTCACTTCATTACTTAGTCCTGATTTAAACAGCAGTTTTTCACCTCCATGGATTTGCAGCGGTGCATTTTTCAATTATACACCATCAAGTTCGACGCCAAATTCTGCATTTGCATGGACAAGAAACGCTGTGGCAGGCATTGCCGAACCAACCAACAGCGGTTATGGTAATCCATTTGAAACTCTCACGAATATTTCAACTGATCCTGTAAATGTTATATATAATTATACTGTATCAAATAATGGCTGCACAAACCCTGCTCCTTTTAGTGTTGCCTTAACAATTAACCCTGCTCCTTCATTAAACAGCAGTTT
This sequence comes from uncultured Bacteroidota bacterium, assembly GCA_903889605.1. GTDB lineage: Bacteria > Bacteroidota > Bacteroidia > 2-12-FULL-35-15 > 2-12-FULL-35-15 > 2-12-FULL-35-15. The sequence continues at coordinate 6,314 of CAISYK010000100.1, read as the reverse complement.
AACACCTCCGGCAATTTGTAATGGCACAGCTTTTAATTACCTGCCATCAAGTTCAATAACCGGAACTTCGTTCGCATGGACAAGAGCTGCATCAGCAGGGATTTCAAATGCCGCGAGCAGCGGATTTGGAGATCCTGGTGAAACACTTTTTGATACAACTGCTGCTCCGGCAAATGTTAATTACGTTTATACGTTATCTGCGAATGGCTGCACAAACCCATTAAGCTACAGTGTTGCTGCTGTTATAAACCCAACACCGGCATTAAACAGTAGTTTTACACCTCCGGCAATATGCAGCGGAACAATGTTCAATTATTCACCGGCCAGCGGGACACCGGGTACATCATTTGCATGGACAAGAGCAGCAGTAACTGGTATCAGCAATTTGGCGGGGAACGGTACAGGCAACCCTAATGAAACACTTATCAATACTGCTGTTAATTCAATAAATGTGACTTACGTTTATACTCTATCAGCTGACGGCTGTATAAATTCGACAAGCTGCAGTGTAGTTGTTACGGTAAAACCCAAACCCGTATTAGGCAGCAGTTTAACGCCACCTTCAATATGCAGCGGTTCTGCTTTCAATTACACGCCTTCAAGCGGAACGCCGAGCGCCTCATTCGCATGGTCAAGAGCAGTAATGCCCGGCATAAGTAATGCGGCGGCTTCCGGTTCTGATAATCCCAATGAAGCACTTATTAATACAACCACAGCCGTTATAAATGCAGCTTATGTTTATACCATTTCTGCAAACGGCTGCGTTAATCCAGGTCAAAACGTATTAGTTGCAGTAAACCCGACACCGGCCTTAAGCAGCATTTTAACTCCCCCCGCAATATGCAACACGACCATTTTCAGTTATACGCCAACAAGTGCGACTGCTGGGGCTTCATTTGCATGGACAAGGGCGATAACAGCCGGAATAAGCAACGCTGCCGGGAACGGAAACGGAGATCCAAACGAAACACTGACTAATACAACTGCTGCGTCAATTAATGCCGTATATATTTATTCAGTAACTGCCAACGGATGTACAGATCCTTCAAGCTACAGCGTTATTGTTACGGTAATCCCTACAGTTGTTGCCGCTGCGAGTCCATTATCACAAACAATATGTTCAGGAAATACTTTTACGACAAATTTAACAAGCAACGTTTACGGAACTGTTTTTACTTGGACATTAACTCAATTTATGGCTATCGGCGGTACAGCCAACAGCGGAACTCAGATTTCTGATATATTGACTTCTACCGGGGCGGCCCCGGGCAACGTTATTTATGCTGTTATTCCAACAGCAGGCACCTGCGTCGGGGCAGCTGTTTTTGACACCATTACAGTAAAAATAATACCAACATTAAGCAGCAGTTTAGTCTCTCCTACAATATGCAGCGGAGACAATTTCCATTACGCACCAGCAAGCGGAACAACAGGTGCATCATTTGCTTGGACCAGATCAATTGTAACAGGTATAAGTAATACTCCCGGCAGCGGCAGCGGTGATCCCAACGAAGTACTTATTAATACCACTGCGGAATCTGTAAATGCTACATACATTTATACCGTATCTGCAAATAGCTGCACAAATACAACAGTCTATAATTTAATTGTTTCCGTGAATCCTTCACCGGTATTAAGCAGCACCTTGACACCTCCTGAAATATTCACCGGAAATTATTTCAGTTACATTCCAACAAGCGTAACATCAGGCTCATCATTTAACTGGACAAGGGATGCTGTTGCCGGCATCAGCAATACAGCGGGAAGCGGCATAGATAACCCTAATGAAATACTTATTAATACAACAGGCTCTGCAATAAATGTTACATACATTTATACATTATCAGCAAATGGCTGTACAAATGCATTAGCCGGCAGTGTAGTTGTAACTGTAAATTCCATTGCTGTTTGGCCGGGTGACACCGATAACGACTCACTTGTAAATAATACTGATTTATTATCAATAGGTTTATATTATTCACAATCGGGAGCTGCGAGAGCAAGCTTCAGTGACACATGGCAGGCATATCCTTCAAACAATTGGGATTCATTGCAAACAAACGGACAAGATATAAAACATGCAGATTGTAACGGCGACGGCTCAATCGATGATAATGATACTATGGCAATTAATTTGAATTTCAATTTAACACACGCCATTACTCCGCAGGATAATAATAATAATATTATTGCTGCGAGAACTACATCTGAAATGTATTTTGTTATCAGCGGCAGTATTTATAATGCAGGGGATTGGGTAGATGCAGAGGTCTGGCTTGGCAAATCGGATATACCGGTGAGTAATTTATACGGCATTGCCTTTAATATAAATTATGATGCTTCGCTTGTTCAGCCTGGAACCGAAAGTATTACATATCCAAGCAGCTGGCTTGGCACGCCTGGCAGCGATGCAATAAAAATTTCAAAAATTGACAGACCAGCAAACACTGCCTATGGGGCCATGACCCGCACCGACCATGCAAATGCAAATGGTCTTGGTAAAATTGCAGATTTTAAATTTCAAATTAAAACATCGCTGACAGCAAAAGACACGATGTATTTATCTTTTTCTAATTATAAAGCAAATGATGCTGCCGGCGCAGCTCTTGCATTTACAGAGCATTCTGATTCAATTGCACTAAATCAAACTCTTGGCATTAATGAACTAAATATTGACGCAGGGATGATTATTTCTCCAAATCCGTTTACTTCACAGACAACTATTTCGTTTACTAAAGAGATAAGAAATGCATCCATATTAATTTTAGATATTGCCGGCAAGCAAGTTAAAAGCTTTTCCTTCTCAGGAAACCAGCTGATATTTGAAAAAGGACAGCTGGACGCTGGATTATATTTTGTGCAGGTTGTTTCAGAAAAAATTGTAATTGGTAATAAAAGAATTGTAATACAATAGGCAATTTTATTATTTGAAAATTCCACAGCAAAAAACTTCTTTAATTATCTGCAAAGTATATTTTTTAAAAACTATGCCGAATACATTGGACTATATTCATAAAACAATTACTTCAATAATCGAAGTTAATAATGATGAGTGGAATTATTTTTCTGGTTTGTTTGAGGTCAAAGAATTAAAAAAAAAAGAAATATTACTTCATGCTGATACAATATGCAAAAATATTTATTTTGTAAACAGCGGATTACTGAGGATTTATTTTACTGATAATAATGGACGAGAGTCCTCTTTTCATTTTGTACCCGAACATGATTTTGCAACTGATTATGAAAGTTTTCTCCAGCAGACACCTTCAAAATATTTTATTCAAGCATTAGAAGATACACAAGTTGTAATTATTTCCAATAATATGGTTCTTGATGGATTTAAAAAATTACGATATGGAGAAAAACTCGGACGTAAACTGACAGAAAAATATTTTATACTTTATTGTAAAAAAATTCAAGCCTTATATACTCAAACTCCTCTGGATAGATACAGAGAAATGAATAAGTTGTTTCCATTTGTATTGCAAAGAGTCCCGCAGCACTACATCGCTTCATATTTAAACATAAGCTCAGTGCATTTAAGCCGATTAAAAAACGAGTAGGATCAATTTGATAACAAATGTTATTGCCTCTGCATATCGGCTTCTCTATATTTGCAGGTAATAATTTTTGAATTGTCCCAGTAAGATAAGAAACGAACTCTTTGTGGTAGTTTGTCAGACATGTTTTACGATATGCAATTAAAAAAATATTTAAAATATACTGAAGTTAAACTAACTTAAATTAAACAAAATGAAGAGAATTTATTTATTAACTATCGCAGCGTTTTTCACCTACAGCCTAAGCGCACAGGTGTATAATATTGGACATACAAGTATTACATTTACTGACCCTGCAAGAAATAATCAAAGTGTAAGTACTGAAATTTATTATCCGGCGGTAAGTGCAGGCACTAATACGGCAGCTGCTAATGGAATATTTCCGTATATCGTTTTTGGACACGGATTTATGATGGGCGAAAATGCGTATTTCGATCTCTCGGATACATTGGTATCTAAAGGTTATATCGTGATATTCGTTACAACTAATGCAGGCACTTCAACAGACCATCTGGACTATGGCAGTGATTTATCTTTTATGTGCACAAAGTTTTATTCGTTAAACACCAATTCCAATTCCTCCTCCCTGTTTTTAGGGAAAATCGATAATAAAAAAGCAATAGTCGGGCATTCTATGGGCGGAGGCTCCGCCATATTGGGAGCGCAAAACAATACGAATATAAACACTATTATTTGTCTTTCTCCTATGGGAACAACAAACCCTTCGGCCATTTCAGCAGCACATTTGGTTACAGTGCCAACCCTTGTTATTTCTGCCAGCGGCGATTCAGTAACACCATCTTATGCCAACCATTTACCGGTCTACGATTCTTTGGCATCTTCATGTAAAGTCTATATGTCGATAAAAGGCGGAGGACATTGCCTTTATGCAAATTCTAATTGGGCGTGTGATTTTGGAGAAAGCAGCTCTGGTTCTGCAATTACAATTACCCGTGCACAGCAGCAGGATGCAGCTCTTGATTTTATTACTCCATGGCTTAACTATTATTTGAAAAATAATTTAAATGCCGGAACTATATTTTTTGACTCTTTGCAGACATCTCCCAGAATTACGTATTTGAATGGATGCAGTATTACAACTTCTGTTCAAGAAAAATTAAACAATGGAATTAATTTTAAGCATTTTGTGGAAAACGATATTTTAACATTAGAAATAAATAATGCTTTAGATAATAATGTCTCTATTCAATTATTTAATTTGCTTGGAGAAAGTCAACTATGGTGTATTGCTTCTTCATTTATTTCAAATACAGGAACTATCACTAAAACTTACAGTTTATCAGGCCTTTCACATGGAATGTATTTAGTTAGAGTTTATGATAAAAATAAAATGAATGGTTTTAAGTTTGTAAAATAAACTGATCTGAAATGTTAATAAACAACCTGTTGCTACTATGGAATATTAATGAGTTATAAATTGACAACTCAAATCTAAACTATAATGGATTTAAGAGGTCTTGTTTTATTAATTTGACCTGTCAGGCTTTTAATGCCTGACAGGTCAAATTATGATATGGATAATTAGAAATAATACAATTATGAATAAAGTTATGTTACTTTTTTTATGGTTAATCAATTGTATGATGATGGCTCAAAATACAGGAATGAAATTCTTGTTCAAAAACCACAAAGAAGGTTATAATGTCTATCGCATACCTACTATCATAAAAACTGCGAGCGGCAAATTATTGGTGTTTTGTGAAGGCAGAAATAGTTTATTGGATAAAGGCGATATAGACATTGTTATGAAAACATCCGCAGACAATGGAAATACCTGGAGCAGCCTGAAAATTATTTGGGACATAGGTAAGAACACTTGCGGAAACCCTGCTCCTGTTTATGATATAGTAACAGGTAAAATTATTTTAACTGCAACTTTGAATAATGACAAAGTGTATGTTCTTTGTTCAAAAGACGATGGCGAAAGCTGGGAACCGCCTATGGATATGACATCGGCTGTTAAACCAGACAACTGGAAATGGTATGCTTCCGGACCGGTTCATGCCGTACAATTAGAGCAAACGTCATTCAAAAACCGTATCGTTGTTCCCTGCAACCACACAATTACAGGTATTAATAAACATATTTCTCACGTCATATATTCTGATGACAGCGGAGTTACATGGAAACTTGGCGGCAGCGTTCCAAACGAGAAAACAGATGAATGCGTTGTCGCAGAGCTTGCGAATGGAGGCCTTTTACTGAATATGCGTAACAGCGACAGAACTTTACCTAACAGAAAAAAAAGTATAAGCACTGACGGCGGAATTACATGGAGTTATGCAGTATTTGACAGCACACTTATTGAACCTATATGTCAGGGCTCATTATTGAGCTATTCCTCAAGTCCAAATATTCTTTTGTTTTCAAACCCATTACATAAAAAAAAGCGAAAAAACTTAACTCTTTCCATTAGTTATGACAATGGCAAAACGTGGGCTAAACAAGTAAACATCTGTCATAATAAAAGTGCTTACAGCGACATGGCAGTACTCAAAAATGGTGATGTTATTTGCTTGTTTGAAACAGGGAATATATTGCCGTACGGCGGTATAACAACCAAAATTATCAGCGGCTGTATTGTGAAAAAGTGAGAGTCTGGCTGCACTATAGTTTTAAGGTTTTATCATTCAAAACAATTTTAACCTATAAACATGAGTTCGATTGTTAATTTTAGGCTAAAGCCCAATAATAATAGGGTTTGTCAAATCCTCGCATTAAAAGGCATGTTAT
>CAISYK010000099.1 GCA_903889605.1 uncultured Bacteroidota bacterium | reverse complement strand
GCAAATGCTGCGTTAGGGATTCCTTCGACAGGCTCAGGATAAATTCCGCAAAAATCCTTTTGCCCTTGCAGAAGATTGAAGCCCTTCGCCCTCGCTCAGGATAAACTCCAAGCCCGCCCCTTCTTTTTTTAAGAAGGGGAACGCCAAATGATTTGTAAGTAATAAATAAAAAGAACTATTAATATTTCACTAAAAAAATATGCCAGCCGTAGGCTGTTAATCCACTTCCAAATAATCCAGATCCTTACCGTAACTCTCCTCAAGAAAGAAAACAGCTATAAATGCCAATACTATTACTACAGCTCCAACAATTATAGACGATTGAATTATCCCCATTCCTTCAGTCATATATTTCCACCAGATAAGCATAGGAACTGTTGCTCCTCTAACAAAATTTGGAATAGTGGTGGTAGCAGTAGAGCGTATGTTGGTGCCGAATTGCTCTGAAGCAACAGTTATGAATACAGCCCAATATCCCTGAGCAAGTCCAAGCAGGAAAATGATGCAGTAAAATAATTCAGGCGAATAACCATTTGCTGAGAAATACCAAACACATAATACAGCAAGAAATGAAATGGCAATCCATAAGGCCTTTTTCCTTGATTTTAATTTTTGACTTATATAACCTGTAATAATGCTTCCCATTGCGGCTCCAATGTAATGATACATAATTGATTTCCCCGGACCGATCGGGCCTGAAATATTTAATGCTTCACCAAATTCTTTTGAAAATGTAATAAGGATTCCGATAGTAAACCAAACAGGGATGCCTACAAATATAGATGCAATATATTTTAAAAATTTTTTCGGGTTTTTAAAAAGGCTAAAAAAATCACCTCGTTTTGCAGTTGTTTCTTTAAGTTTATCAAACATTCCTGATTCGTGAATATAAACTCGAAGTCCGAGTAATAATAAACCTAGAGCTCCCCCTGTCCAATACGCCTCTCTCCACCCCCACTGCGAAACAAAATAAGCCAATGTAGCGCCGGCAATTCCTATACCTGATACAATGCTTGTTCCCCAGGCACGGGTTTCTTTTGTCATTACTTCCGAAACAAGGGTAATCCCAATACCCAATTCTCCGGCAAGGCCAAAACCGGCAATCATGCGGAGTATGGCATATTGGTTTAGATTTTGAACAAATCCATTTGCTATATTAGCCAGAGAATAAAGTAAAATAGTTAAAAACAATGTAGATAATCTTCCTTTCTTATCTCCCAAAATCCCCCATACAATTCCTCCTGCCAGCATTCCAATCATCTGCATATTCAAAAGAAAAACACCAGCATTTTTTAATTGATCAGAAGCGATACCTATAGCCTGTAAACTAGGCACCCGAACAATGCTGAATAGAATTAAATCATAAATATCAACAAAATAGCCGAGTGCAGCTACTATTACCACAATATTAAAAGGATTACTGCTGCCTTGTTTAAGCATAAAAATATTTTTTAAGCGGATAAATGTAGCAATAAAAAAGATTCTTGCAAATATAATTTCAAATTACCGCGGTATTCAGAACCTGACAAAACCACACCAGAAAATACGTCATACATCATTGGTTATCATTATATT
>CAISYK010000098.1 GCA_903889605.1 uncultured Bacteroidota bacterium | reverse complement strand
GTGATTTATTAAAGTAAAAACTGATTTTTAAAACTTAGGAAGCCGTTAACTCAACATAAAAGTTCAGAATATCGACCAAATAGCCGGACGCAAATTAGTTTTTCATAATAATTAGTATTGATATGTCGGATAAGCGGAGCACTCTTTTGAAAAATCGTTTTTTTCTAAATATTCATTACAAAATAAAATATCAATTTTTTTTAACAACGAATATGAATTATGAAAAAACCGGTTTAAAATCGTAAATTTGTCGCCTAATCAAACTATTCTGCAATTGAACCCCAAACAAATTAATGAAATAAAGGCGCTGCTAAGTACGCCGAAAAATATAGTAATTGTTACCCATTGGTCGCCTGACGGAGATGCAATGGGTTCGACTTTAGGTTTGTATAATTACCTGAACAAAAAAAAACATAATGTAACAGTAATTACACCTAATGATTATCCTTCATTTTTATTTTGGCTGCCCGGCAATAAAAAGGTAATTAATTTTTCAGCTAAAACTAAAGCCGCAAAAGCGACGGTAGCTAAAGCAAATATTATTTTTTGTTTAGATTTTAATTCGCTCAAACGAATTCATGAATTGGGAGATGAAGTAACTAAATCTAAAGCTGTAAAATGTATGATAGATCACCATTTACAGCCTGACGACTTTGCAGATTACATGCTTCACAACATTAAGGCATGCTCAACATGCGAATTGATTTTTGATTTTATCGAATTAATGGGCGATAAAAAATTATTAAATAAAGATATTTCCAATTGTTTATATACAGGTATAATGACTGATACCGGTTCTTTCCGCTTTCCTTCTACCACCTCAAAAACACACCGTATAATTGCTGAGTTGGTCGATGCCGGCTGTGAAAACGCGGCTATTCATAATCGGATTTATGATGATAATACCGAAGATAAACTAAGGCTTTTAGGCTTTTGCCTGGCTGAGAAACTAACAATATTAAAAGAATACGGAACGGCTTTTTTTAGTTTACGATCCGATGAGCTAAAACATTTCAATTATAAAAAGGGAGATACTGAAGGTATTGTCAATTATGCTCTTTCAATTGAAGGAATCCGTTTTTCTGCTTTTTTTGTGGAACGCGATGGTGAAATAAAAACATCTTTTCGTTCGAAGGGTGATTTTAATGTTAACCTATTTGCCCGTAAACATTTTAATGGAGGAGGCCATGCCAATGCTGCGGGCGGAATGAGCGATATTAGTTTGGATGAAACCATCATTAAATTTGTTTCATTATTGCCAGATTATAAAAAAGACCTGAGCCCTACTCCCAAATCCAGAATAGGTAAAAACAAAGGCCTGCCCCTATAGCCCATGCAAAGGGGGGGGACATTTTTGAAAAACATTAAATGAAAAAAGTTTTTATCAATTATATTTATAAAATATTTCTTTCCCTCAGGTTTAAGGAGGTAATAAGTGGATTTTTTATCGTTTCCGATCAGAATGTTAAGGCGGGCTTGCTTTTAGTGATTTCTGTAATTTCAGTCATTTTATTTAATTCATGCGGCGACGGACATAAAAAAACTACAAAAAACACAAATCTGCACAGCAAGGAGTTTCAGGATAAATTGATTACCGCCAATAAAATGTATGTGCAGCAGGAAAGTGATGAAATTGATCAGTATATAAAACATCGCGGATGGAAAATGACTGAAACAGGAACAGGTTTGCGGTATATGATTACACAAAAAGGAAATGGGGCTGCAGCTGTTCCTGAAAAACACGCCAAAGTAAATTATAAGATAAGCCTGCTTGATGGAAAAATCTGTTATTCATCAGATTCCGCAGGTGCAAAGGTTTTTTTGATTGGCAGGGATAATGTAGAATCCGGCCTGCATGAAGGGATACAGCTACTGCATGTCGGCGATAAAGCGATATTTATTTTACCGTCATATTTGGCTCATGGATTATTAGGAGACGGCAGCAAAATTCCGCCCAAATCTTCAGTAATATATGATATTGAATTACTATCTATTCGTTAATTATATGGATATTTTTTTCAATTTAACTAAATCAGCTGGCGAGCATTAAATTTTATGAAGCGATGTGCTGACTTTTTCATTGTAAATGCTGCGTTAGGGATTGCAGCGAAAATCCTTTTGCCCTTGCAACAGATTGAAGCAGAAAGCCCGCCCCTTTCTACCTCACCCCGTCCTTTCGGACACCCCTCTCCATTTGG
>CAISYK010000097.1 GCA_903889605.1 uncultured Bacteroidota bacterium | reverse complement strand
TCCCTTTAATGATGCCACTTCAATGCCCGGAATTTCCTTATCCAAATCTTCCATTTTTTTCGATTCTGCTTTATAACGTTTTTGTTCGGTTGTATATTTATCAAAATTTAAAGATACAATGGTGCTGTCCTTTTGTTTTTTAAATCTTTTTGCTGCCTCCTCCAAAATAGTAAAACCTGGATTTTTTTTCAATCGAGCTTCACTGTTTGCTCTAAGTTTTTCAACATTATAAGAAGGATGTAAAGGCTGGTAATCAGCAGCTGGGATTTCGTCCCAAGCCATAGGATAGTCTTGTTCCTTTTCTCCCTGATCAAGCAAATAATAAGGGTCCGGCAGAATAATATCAGGTATCACGCCTTTTAATTGTGTTGCACCGCCATTTATTCTATAAAATTTTTGAGTCGTAATTTTAACCTGACCCAAGGGCTTTATGTCAGCATATTTCGGAGGTAAATAATCATCAAGGTTAAAAAAGCGCTGAACAGTACCTTTTCCAAAAGTTGAAGGTGATGTACCAACAATAACGCCTCGTTTGTAATCCTGAATTGCTGCTGCCATAATTTCTGATGCAGAAGCAGAATTAGAATTTACCATAATTGTTAATGGGCCGTCATAAACTATTGCAGGATCATTGTCATCCATCACCTGTGGAGTCCCTGTTTTTGACTTGACTTGAACAATAGGCCCTTTATTAATAAACAAACCAGCCATGTTCACTACGTCCGGTAATGAGCCTCCCCCGTTATAACGCAGATCCAAAATAATACCATCTACTTTCTCTTCATTTAATTTCTGAAGCTCTTTTTTCATATCCTTTGCACAGCTGCGGCCATTATTGCCGTTGAAATCAGCATAAAAAGTAGGCAGTTTTATATACCCAATATTTTTCTTTCCTTTTAAAATAGCAGACTGAGCGTATGTTTCTTCAATTACCACAATATCGCGTATAATTGGGATAACAACTACGCTGTTATCTGGTTTTCTGACTGTCAAACGAACTTCCGTTCCTTTTTTTCCCCGTATTAATTGAACAGCATCATCTAAACGCATATCTGTAATATCAACAGGCTCTGCATCGCCTTGCGCCACTTTTATAATAACGTCACCTGGTTTAAGCTGGCCTTGCCTATAGGAAGCACTTCCAGGGACAATACTGCTTACTTTAATTGCTCCGTCTTTTTCCTGAAGCTGTGCTCCAATTCCTTCTAATTGACCGCTCATGCCGATGTCGAAATTTGCTTTTTCTTTAGGAGGGAAAAATTCTGTATGGGGATCGTAGATGCCTGTAATAGAATTAAAATATGATGTAATACGGTCGTTTCGGTCAAGCTGCTTTATTCGCTTAAACCAATCATCATTGCTCTTCAATACTTTTTTTCGAGCTGCAATTTCTAACTCACCTCTTGACTTAATTTTAACTGTATCACTTTTTTCTTTTGCCTTTTCCTGGCTTGCCATCATATCCGCAATACGCGAAAGGGTTTGATACTTAAGGTATTTTCTCCATTCTTCTTTTAAATCATCCTTGTTTTTAGCATATTTGAGTTTTTCAGCATCCAGCTCAAGGGTTTCCTCTTTATTGAAATCAAATGGTTTTTCTAATATTTCTTTATAATATGCTTGTGATTCATCTATGCGTTTATCTATGAGCTCAATCGATTTATCAAAAAAAGTGAAACGCCCTGCATTGATATCATCATCAATTGAATGTTCAGACTTTTTCAATTCATTAATATCCTCCTGAATCAGAAATTTTTTATTGTAATCCAGCCTTTGTATGTATAGTTTAAATACTTTTTCTGAGAAATCATCATTAACTTCTTTCGGAGAGTAATGCGAATTGTTCAGGCTCTGCATAACGATTTGGTCAATTGCTACTTCTTTATCATTTTGTAAAATATATGTATAAGAAACAAGCGCAATAGCTGCAACCGGTATCAGAAAAAGCAACTTTTTGTTTTTTATTTTTT
>CAISYK010000096.1 GCA_903889605.1 uncultured Bacteroidota bacterium | reverse complement strand
ATAATTGCAGATGCAATTGTCAATCCTCTGAATATGTTAGAGGTTGTGTTTCCTAATGCATTGTCACTAATATTGAATAAATCCCAGGATAAATTCATTAGGGTATGTAGAAAAACAGGGACCCATAAATTATAATCCCATTCAACGAAAAGCCATGCAAAAAATATTGCGCCTAAAAAGGTGGTTATAAAAATTCCGGTCATTGTTGCAATGTTCTGGCTTTGATATAAGTGTGCAGCTGCGAATACGATTGCTCCAATAATTATTGAAGGAAGAAATCCAAGTTTTGTGTTCCTGAAAATCTGACCGAATAAGAACCCCCTGAAATAAAGCTCCTCAAAAAGTCCAGCTAAAATAGTACCTGCAATCAGGTTTGAGATGATAATTTCAGTATTGAATTTATAAAAAATAAATCCACCGATAAACATTGGAATTGTGAATATCGTAGCAAGTATAAGTCCTTGCAAAATGTTTTTTGATAGTCCTAAATTATTAAAAACCTTATAGTTGTTATTAATAACGCAAGTTCCTGTAAATATCGGAACACCAATGATGATATAAGTTATAAAATAGCTTAATAGTCTGTAATTAAAAAACTTATCGATGAGTTGCATTATTCTCGCGAAGTTCTCAAATGCGATATAATACACTAAAAAGCAAAATAACGTAATGATTATATTTTTTATCGTTCTGTTCATTGTTGCAGTTTTTTCATAATTATCGCTAAAGTTCGGCCGCAGAACGCAGCAAAGGCATCTCCATTTTAACAATGGCCACTAAAGTGAGGTCTTTAAACGCATCAAAGGCAGCGTCTTTGAAAAACACAAATGCAATAGCTTTGTCATGGTCAGAGGCTTGTCAGGGTTAGTACTTCAATTCAGAAATTATGTGATCAAAACCAGGTTTGTTTCTTATACTCTGAATATTCATTACCGAATTTTTCAGTCAACACTTTTTCTTCCTGATTAATTCGTTTTATTTGAAGGAAAATTACGAGAACCAAAATAATAATAAGGGGAAACGTCTGTGTTATGAATATTATCCCTAATAAGAATATGATTCCAAAAAGGTAAATAGGGTGACGTATTTTCTTATAAATTCCTGTTTTCACAAGTTTATTCGCTTCTGCAGATAACTGAAACGAGCCCCGAAGTTGTATTCGTGCAATCGTGAACAATATTATGGAAGGAAGCAATAGGAGCATACCTATATAGGAAAAGATGTTTAGCGGTCTATCTGGCTTGAGATAAAACCAAAGGAAAAAAAATAGAAATATAAAAACCAGCACTAAGGTCAGGTAGTTGAACAAATAATTTCTAGTTTGTAATTTCATTGTTGATGTTTTTAAGTATTAACCCTGATGTTTCGCTTGCATCTGCAATGCGGACTTTTACTTGTCGTTTCTTCTCTTTCCGACGATAGCAGGCCGGGCAGACGTGGGACGGCCTGGGTTGGGTCCGGGCATTGTCGGCTGACGGCTCGTTAGCAACGGTGGATTATTTTATCGTTTTATAATCATTGGTTTAAATTATTACCAAACATATGGAATAATCTTATATCGTGTTCTATCAGAATATTCAAGGTAACCCTTCAATTCATTTTTCAGAGTTTTATCTTCCAAAATTGTCCTTGTTATAAACAGGATGATCAATATACATATTGGTATTATGCTCCAATCCGAACCAAAGAGCAACGGAAAGCCTATTGATTGAATGATCGAGCCAAGGTAAGCAGGATGTCTGACTATTTTATATAACCCGGTATCACAAACAATATGTTCTCTGTTGGTTTGAATTCGGACCGTACTTGAAAAAAACTTATTTTGCTTTTGACCAATGAGAAAAATAAGTTGTCCTGCAATGGTTAGTATTATCCCTAAGAGATACATGCTCCAATGAAATTCAGGAGACCAATGATAACGGCCAGAATCAAATCCTGCGACCATATACATTGAGATTGTTGCGATAAAAGATAATCCCAATATTGCCTTATCCCATTTCTTTGTGCCTTCTCCCGGTGATGAACGTTCGCTTAACAAGTCATTGTCTACCCGAAGAACAGTGTAATTTAATAAAAACATGACCAGACCAATTATCAAATAAATCAGTCCCTGCCAATAATCTAATCGCCCTGCACTAATAAACAGGATTGCAAAAAATACCAACGTGCCAATAAAATGTTTCATCAGATATTTTACCTTCATGGCTGGATAATGAAATTTCGTGTTAATGTTGTTTCCCTTTGCAAAGTTGCTGATGTTGTGCAGCTAAAAGAAGTTGTCGATTTCGAAGCACAAAACTGTCTGCCAGCACCGAACTTGATACGAAGCACAAAGCTTCATTTAACCACTGAACTGCCAATTTCCTGCAGGTGCTGTTAGCGGTAGTATTTCTATCCACAGCCTTCTTTCAATTTATCTATATCAAAGTCTTTGGGAACAGGAATGGTTTTGATGAAGTCAAGCCAATCTGTTTCCAATTGTTTGATTGAAAAACCATAGATTGAATTGAAGTTTTCAAATCCGCCTGTCCATAGTAGTTTTATTTTATCTACACCGTATTTTTCATAGAGGTATTTGAATATCCCCGCACTTTCGATATAGGCGATCACATCATCCTTTTTTTGCTGGTTATTAAAATTCATAATCAGGCTGTCCAGGGGGAATAATTTCTTTTGTTGAAGAAAATAGGCATTAATTGAATACATGGGATTGTCATAAAAACAAAAGTTATCGGTATAGGTTGCTCCTCCTTCATCAAGTAATCTGTATTTGGTATGACCCCAAACCTCATATGAAATGAGATGAAAAATTTCGTGCTTGAATTGTGGACGGATATTCTGGTTGTAAACAAAAAACACCATATCATGTCCTTGCGCGGCACTACCTTTTGCTTTGTAACCAATCACTTTTTGCATTTCCTCCTTGCTGTCAACTGCAAGCAAATAGATGCCATTCGTATAGGCTGAAACATTCAATACAGACAGTATCCGGCTGTATGCAAGGTTTAATTCCTTCTTTATATTTTCAATATGTGAGGAAGCATAGGAGCTGTCTTTAAAATAAATCCGAAACGATTTGTAATTAACAGACGACAACGAGATAGTATCATTGGCTATAAATCTTTTAACATAAGATGAGGGTTGCCTGAATATAATTTGTTGGCTAAAACAACTGGCAATTGACACAAGTATCAAAAATAATGTCACTTTTAATGTTTTCATACTTGTTTATTTTATTAAAATTACCACTAATGTCGATCGCTGGTCGCAGGAAAGGCAAAGCCTTTAAAAAGGGGTAAAACCCTTGTCTTGTTGCGGTCAGCGAATTGTTGGCAGTAGTACCTTATTACAATGTGCATTTGGCAAGTTTCCAATTTTCATCTTTACCTCTATTAAGAAAATATACCTCACCATCATAGATTTCCATCTTTTCAGGAAACAGAATTGGTATCACAGTTCCCCGCATTATTTTGCCGGTCTCAAGATTAATCCGGTTAATCCTGATCATCCCGTTTTTAGAGTAGGTTGCATAAACATTATGGTTAAATTCATCTTCAAGAATTGCATTGCCCCATCGCCAGCCTGAATCTGACAGGCGGACAGAACTCAGAGTGTCGAATTTTGGTACAGACTCCTTGTGAAAGGTAATTGGAATAATCTTCCTGGTTTTGCCATTGATATCCATCATTTCAAGAACATCGTCACCAAAATTGAAGAAGGCTATCTTGTCATCAGCTACTTTTATAACCGGAAATCTCATGTTATAGAATTCAAACTGATAGGCCCTTTCGTCAAAGTTATTCATGTACTGTCCCAATTTAGGGCTTTTACCAACATCTGCTGCAGCGAGATCCCCGTTTTCATCCCCTGAAGGAATCTGACTCCCAATTAAACCATTCCACTTATCGTAGAAAATCTGATCATCCATTTTTTCACTGGATTTCTTTTCGTTAAAGTATTTCCTGATATATTTTTTACCAATGCCCTTCTGATAAAATCCAATTGCCATTCCCAATCCGTTTACCTGTATCTCCTGAAAATAAAGACGATTTGATATTTGAAAAATAAACGGCTTGACAATTCTTTCCAATGAATCGATAGTGGTCCTGTAAGGAATATCAAGTGTTTTATCATTCATGTTATAAACAACCTGGTAGGCATAATCAGTTTTTGAGATATAATGGATATTTGACAGGAAATCCTTATACAGCCTGGAGGGGGGGACATCAGGCATGGATGAAACAACTAAGGTATCTCCCGACCTGTTAAGAAGAACCATTTCAGATTTTGTTAAACGAGCGCGAAAGATCAGTAAAAGTACATTGTCGCCCATAAGCTCGTAATCCAGTACAGAATAATCCTGATTTTTAAAAAGGAAAGAGTAATTCTGTGAAGTGACATTAACTTCTTTAAGGGGATATGACCTGGACCTTAACAGAAATTCAAGCTGATTTTTAGGAAGTTCCGTTATTTTATAATTTTCCTCTTCGTACGCGATGCATGAAAATATAAGGATTGTCGGAAATTTATCAAATTTTATCGAGAACCGGCCATTATTATCTGTTGCAGTTCCAATAGTTGTCCCAAAGATTTTAATATTTACATCCGGGATTGGTTTTAAAGTCTGTTCATCTTTAACAACCCCTTTAATAATAATTGTCTGAGAGGAAAGGGTAGGCTGGAAGAATAAAAGGAAAATAGCAGTAAACGCATTTAATCCCTTAAAAGTAATACTAAGGTTCATTTTATTTTTCAAAGCATTTTTTCCAGGTTGTTCGTTTTAGCATGGGCATTACTGCCGGGTGCTGGCTTTATTGATTTATTCCTTATGCAGCAGAAAATATTTTCTTTCTAAAATATTGTCGTTTTTTTGTAATCTATATAAGAAGAAAACCTTTCCAGCAATTCTTTTTCTTCTAAGTATCTCCAGAATAAAACATTTGCAATAAAGACAAATGCAAGAATGAAAGCATAAACAGCTCCGAAGTAAATCGGCAGACCGATTAGCCAAAGAATGAAACCTAAATACATCGGATGCCTGATTTTTGAGAAAATTCCTTTGGTTATCAAATCCCCTTCATAGCTTTCAAAAGTTTTAATGAGGAATAAAGCCATTAAAAATATAATCAATCCTATACCTACAAATGAAATACCTATATACCTGATAATATTGGTAAGCTCAATCCTGTGGATATCATTAGCGCATAATAAAACCCACGATACCCATAATAATGCCATATTGGTAAAAATGATCACAAGAGTGAATTGATTTGCTTTTATAATCTTTTTATGTTTTAAAATCTCATAAATAAATCTTATAATGTTGCAGATGATGCAAACTATAACTGCAATCAGAAATATTTTTTCCGCCATAATTCTATTTATTAAAGGTTTGTTTAACAAATATATAGTTAATTATTAGCTCTATTACTGCCATGCGCCCAGGATAAAACCCGACACAGCAATAGCTATAAGTTGATTTCCGGTTCGAAGCAGAAATAATCTGAAAGGGATTTTCTCCCAAACCAATTCGCCGCTTTCCATTGGCACTACGAAACCAATCCAGGTGAGAAGACCGATAAAGAGGCCACTAAAACCAGTGTTTGAGTCAGTAAGTTTGATAAGAATGACCAATACAAAAACCATCAGCAGATGACCTATTAAACCTGGTATAAGCCATTTTTTTGCAGGTTTAAGTTCTTTGCCGGTTATCCTGGACCATTCTTTTCCAAACAATTCAGGGCGAAACCAGATTAGTCCTATCACTATGTGAACTATCCATACAACAAGAATTGCTAAGTAGTTGATGTCGGAAAATTGAAATTTACTCATAGTTATTTTCCCCCATTATTTAATAAGCAAATTACTTGACCTTTACTTTTGAAAAAGGAATTAACATAGGAACTTCCTCTTGATATTTGACGTAGGTATCGCCGAATTCCAGAACAAGTTTTTTTTCTTCAAGTATGGCTCCTATAATAATATAAATAGTAAGTATTGAGTTCACAATTATATTGGATAATGTATGAATTTGACACCACAGATAAACGATTAATGCGAAGTACATTGGATGCCTCATAATTCCTAATAATCCATTTTTTTTAATTACATCCGATGGGTTTATAGTTTTTGTCTTTCTGATGTTTAAGATTTGTCGAATCCCAAAGAAAGATAATGAATCATAGTTAAAGAAGAATGCCCAAAAGAACATTATTAATGAACAATAAATAAGTACATTCCGGATAACGTTAAAGAGAAATCCATAATTTATGATTATTTTATTATCCAGTTGTGCTGTATAATTGATTAACGGAATGAGTAAAACCAATGAAATAAGTACATAAAAGAGCCGGTAGAAGGCATAATATTTTTTTAATAATTGAACCATTAGATTTGTAAATCCGATACTTATCAGGTAGCTATGAAGTGCGCAATATGCGGTCCAAATTAATGCT
>CAISYK010000095.1 GCA_903889605.1 uncultured Bacteroidota bacterium | reverse complement strand
TGTTTGCCGGCATGCTTCCGCTTTTAACAATTAAAGCGCAGCAAACAACCACACTTGGTAATATTAATCTCCTTCAAACTTCAAACTTTAGTCATGACCAAAATGCTTGTATGTCAACTGGTCAAATGGATTATACTATTACAATCTCAAATGCATTTTTGGGCGACTCATTAAAAATTGTTAATACAAGTTATGGTATGCTTATCGATACCGCGACAAATTTTACCGGACAAAATCCCTGGATTATTTCATTCAATTTACAGGGAAGCTATTATGCACCTGACATATTTTTGAATAATACTCCCGGACCAGCCTTTTTGATGGGGTCGACTACTAAAATAATATTAAGACAAATTGATTCCGTTCAAACTAACCTTGATACAATGTATAATATCAATAATGACATTTTTGGTTTTGTAAATGATCCATGTTTGTATGGAAATGTTTCAGGTAAAGTATATATTGACAACAACAGCAACTGTATATTTGATGGGACAGATACTCCTTTGCAGTCAATTGATGTGGCTGGTGATGCAAATTTAGCAAGCCCATCATACAGTCCAAATGCAAATGCCAACGGTTATACTGACGGTAATGGGGGTTATAGCATGGCAGTTCAACAAACCAATATGACTAACTATACAGTTAAAATACCCTCAAACTATCAGTTTATTTTTCCTTCTACATCTTGTTCTCCTGTAATGTATACTGATTCAGTGCTGCCGCAAATTAACTTTGATTTTTCTTTACAATGTACAAGCAATATAGATGTTCAATGTTATGCTGGTTCAAGCGGAATTGTTCGTCCTAATATTCCATTTTTTATGTTTCCTTATGTAAGCAATACCGGATGCAATTCAGCGTCAGGGCAGTTGAAATTGGTTTTAGATTCACGCGTTAATTATAATGCAGGTTTGAGTTCAAATCCAGCAGCAGCAGTAAGCGGTGATACATTGATCTGGAATTATACTAATCTTACTAACTTAAGTAACGGCGGATATTGGAACAGCTTTTCTTCAGGTATACATTTAACTCCAAACACAACAGTAACTTCTGGTGACACTTTGTGTTTTAGAGTATTTACAAACGTTCCTACAAATGATGTGGATGCATCCAATAATGATTATACCATTTGCCTGCCTGTTGTAAATTCTTATGATCCAAATTTTAAAGAAGTGTCTCCAAAAGGCATGGGGCCTCAAGGCAATATTCCTGTAACAACAGAAATACTAAACTACACTATTCATTTTCAAAATACGGGCAGTGCGCAAGCTTATAACATCAGTTTAATTGACACTCTTGATTCTGATATCATTCCCAGCAGTTTGAAAATATTAGGTGCAAGCCATAGCGTATCACCTGAATGGATTGCTCCGGGAATTGTTAAATTTAATTTTTATAATATAAATTTGGCAGACAGTTCAAGCAATGAAGCTGCAAGTCATGGTTCTATAAGTTTTTGTGTAAAATTAAATCCAAGCTTGCTTTTAGGAACAAAAATAAAAAACAAAGCGGATATTTATTTTGATTATAATGCAGCAATTGTTACTAATACGACAGTCAATACAATTGCATCTGTTACCGGAATTGAAGAATTAGCAAGTTCATCCGCTGCAGTAAAAGTTTATCCTAATCCTTTCAGCGATAACACAACATTTGTAATTAAATCAGATAAATTAAATGAAGCATATTCATTTGAAATGGTTGACGTGTTGGGTAAAACTGTAAAATCAATGCACGGGATTTCAACTAAAGAATTCCAGGTATCCCGCAACGGACTGCAAAACGGAGTTTATTTTTATAAAATCAGAAGTGCTGAAAATACTATTGGTATCGGCAAATTGATAATTCAATAAACATTATGATTTTATTTTCATCTTTAAATTTAAAAGGCTTTCTGTTTTTTCAGAAAGCCTTTTATAATTCAGAGCGTTTTTCAATTAGGAAGTTTATACAAAAATTATTTTGGGCGTTTCCATTTCTTAAAAAAGAAAGGGGGGCTTGGAATTTATCCTGAGCGAAGTCGAAGGGCTTCAATCTTTTTATTCGTTCCTCACAAAAAGGATTTTCG
>CAISYK010000094.1 GCA_903889605.1 uncultured Bacteroidota bacterium | reverse complement strand
TTAATGTTGTTACGGAAGTTAAAGATTCAATTTTTAAACTTAAAGTAGAAGATTCAGGAATTGGAATACCGGCAGAAGATCAGAAGCATCTTTTTGAAAGATTTTTCAGAGGAAATAATGTTTCAGCGATACAAGGAACCGGATTAGGGCTTAATATTGTGGCAAAATATGTGGAAATATTAAATGGGAAAATAGATTTTTCAAGCAAACTTGGGGAGGGGACCTCATTTTGTGTGGAATTAAATTTAAGCAACTCCAATTCGTAACTATAATTTATTGTTAAAAATAAAAAGTATAATCAAAATTACATCAAAGAACATAAGCTTCTTTGGAAAGAAAAAATATAATTAAAAAATAAATAAAAAACGGATGAAAAAAAAGAACTAAAAAATAAATTAAAGGAGGTAAATGTTGTAAATGAGTACTTTGAATGCTTAAGTTGCAAAAAACAAATTATCAAATTAACAATAAAAAACAAATTAATTAAGATGGCAAAAAAATTAAAAATAATGGACGGCAATGAAGCTGCGGCTTATATTGCATATAAAACAAGTGAAGTTTGTGCAATTTATCCGATCACACCGTCTTCTACAATGGGTGAATATTGCGATGAATGGTCAGCGGCTAATATTAAAAATATATTCGGCGAAGTACCTCGGATTATGGAAATGCAAAGCGAAGCAGGAGCTGCCGGCGCTGTGCATGGTGCGCTGCAGGGCGGGACATTGGCTTCTACATTTACTTCTTCGCAGGGATTGCTTCTTATGATCCCCAATATGTACAAGATTGCAGGGGAACTTACACCTACTGTTTTCCATATTGCTGCCCGTACCATTGCAACACATGCCCTTTCCATTTTTGGTGACCATTCCGATGTTATGTCGGTACGTCAAACAGGTTGGGCAATGCTGTTTGGGCGCAGTGCTCAGGAATCTATGGACATGGCATTAATTGCAGAAGCTTCAACTTTAAAAACGCAGATTCCATTTCTAAACATATTTGATGGTTTCAGGACATCTCATGAATTAACAAAAATAGAAGTTATTCCGGATGATGTTATTTTAAAGATGCTTGATGAAGAAGCAATTCTTGCTTTCAGAAGACGGGCAATGTCGCCTGAAAATCCTTCCATCAGAGGAACAGCACAAAATACTGACGTCTTTTTTCAAGGCAGAGAGGCCGCAAATCAATTCTACACAAATGCTCCTGGCCTTGTCACTGAAATGATGAATAAATTCGGAGAACTTACAGGCAGGAATTATAAAATTTACGAATATCACGGCCATCCAAATCCTGACAGGATTATTATAATAATGGGTTCAGGCGCTGGAGCTGTAGATGAAACTGTAAATTATCTGAATGAAAATGGAGAAAGTGTTGGATATCTTTACATAAGATTATTCCGTCCCATAGATGCAAAAGAATTTGTAAAAGCTATTCCTGCTTCAGTAAAAAGCATTTGTGTCCTTGACCGCTGTAAAGAACCGGGAGCAATCGGCGACCCGCTTTATATGGATGTTATAAATATTATTGCAGAAGAACGGCAGGGTGAAAAACTTAAAGTTATCGCCGGCCGTTACGGACTTGCATCAAAAGAATTTACACCAGCAATGGTTAAATCCATTTTTGATGAATTGAAAAAAGACTCTCCAAAAAAACATTTCACCATTGGTATTAATGATGATGTAACTCATACAAGTTTAAACTATGATAAATCCTTCACATTAGAAAAACAGCATTTGTTCAGAGGATTATTTTATGGTTTGGGAGCTGACGGTACTGTGAGTGCAAACAAAAACTCAATAAAAATTATTGGAGAAACCACCGATAATTATGTTCAGGGATATTTTGTGTATGACTCAAAAAAATCAGGATAAGTAACGGTTTCGCATTTACGCTTCGGCAAAAAACCTATCCAGTCGACATATTTAATAAGCTCCGCAAATTTTATTGCCTGCCATCAATCTAATTTCATTAATAAGTATGACATTTTAAAAGATGCCGAAAAAGGGGCTACTTTTTTATTAAATACACCGCATGCTACTGAAGATGTTTGGAGTAAAACTCCGAAGCATATTCAGGAACAAATTATTGCTAAAGAATTGAAGTTTTATGTTATTAATGCTTCAAAAGTTGCCCGCGAAACAGGAATGGGATCGCGCATCAATACAATTTTACAAACCTGCTTTTTTGCTATTGCCGGAATCCTTACCAAGGAAGATGCAATTCAAAAAATTAAAGATGCCATCAAAAAAACATACGCAGCAAAAGGTGATAAAGTAGTTCTCAAAAATTTTGAAGCAGTTGATAAAACATTAGAACATCTTGAGCAGATTGATTATTCAAAATATAAAGCCGGAACAATAGAAATTGAAAAAAGCGTATCGGATAATGCTCCTGATTTCGTAAAAAATGTATTATCAAAAATAATTACTTTTGAAGGTGACGAACTGCCGGTAAGCGCATTCCCTGTTGATGCTTCATATCCTGTTGGAACAACGCAGTATGAAAAAAGAAATATTGCTGAAGAAGTTCCGGTGTGGGATGCTGATTTATGTTCGCAATGCGGTAAATGTTTTTTAATTTGCCCCCACGCTGCCATTCGCTGCAAAGTATACCCTAAAGAGGAACTTGCTAATGCCCCGGCGGATTTCAAGCATATTGCTCCGATAGGCAAAGAGTTTGATAAAGAAAAAGAAGCTTATACCTTACAAGTTACTGTAGAAGATTGTACCGGCTGTAATTTATGTGTTGAGTATTGTCCGATAACAAGCAAAACAGATCCAAATCACAAAGCAATAAATATGCAGGAGCAATTGCCGTTAAGGGATACAGAAATAAAAAACTGGGATTTCTTTTTGTCTATTCCTGAAATTGACCGTTCGCGTGTAAATAAAAATACTGTTAAAGGAACGCAGTTTTTGGAACCTTTATTTGAATTTTCAGGTGCATGTTCAGGCTGCGGTGAAACACCATATATTAAACTATTAACTCAGTTGTACGGGGATAGAATGGTGGTTGCTAATGCAACAGGCTGTTCGTCGATTTACGGGGGCAGTCTGCCAACTACTCCATGGACAACTAATAATGAAGGACACGGACCAGTATGGGCTAATTCCTTGTTTGAGGATAATGCTGAATTTGGTCTTGGAATAAAACTGGCTTTTGATAAAAAGTTAGAAATTGCAAGAGCTATTTTAGAAAAAAATAAAGATATTATCGGTGAAAGTTTGGTGAATGAATTATTAAATTCTGACCAAAGTTTAGAATCAGGTATTCGTAAACAGCGTGAAAATATTAACGAACTTCGCCGCCGTATTGCTTCGATAAACACTTTTGAAATTAAGCAATTAAACATTATAGCAGACCATCTTGTTAAAAAATCACATTGGCTTATCGGCGGCGACGGCTGGGCTTATGATATTGGTTTCGGAGGCTTGGACCATGTGCTTTCTACAGGAGAAAATGTAAATATCATTGTACTTGATACTGAAGTTTACTCGAATACAGGAGGGCAAAAATCAAAGTCTACACCAATTGGTGCGAGTGCAAAATTCTCCGTTAACGGAAAAGAGAATTCAAAGAAAGATTTAGCATTACAGGCTATTGCCCATGGTAATTCATACGTTGCGCAGATAGCAATGGGGGCAAATGATGTGCATGCAATTAAAACTATTCAAGAGGCAGAAGCGTTTCCTGGAACATCACTTGTCATAGCATACAGTCATTGCATCGCTCATGGATACGATATGGCACAAGGAGCAGATCAGCAGGTTAATGCCGTGAAAACAGGGTATTGGCCGCTGTTCCGTTATAACCCTTTGAAACCTCACGGAGAACGTTTTTCACTCGACAGCAAAGAGCCATCATTGCCGCTGAAGGATTTCTTATACAATGAAACACGCTTCACCTCTATTATTCGTCAAAATGAGGAACATGCTGCCAGTTTACTTTTGCAGGCCGAAAAAGGCGTAAGCGATCGTTGGGAAAGACTTCTTGCATTGAAATCTTTGTAATTAAATTTCGATCATTGAAATAGACCTTTGGGATAATTAATTAAGGATTATTTTCTGACATGATTGAATTGAAAAACTAAATTAAAATATCAGTTGATTTTTACATAATGCCCCCATTTCCGTACGGAGATTGGGGGGGTTATGGAAGCGGACTATTTGTGAAGAGAATCACAAAAGAAGACAAAGCTTGTAAAGTGAGTGCATTTTTTTAACTTTATTTTTCTCTATCTAGTATCTGTCTATAGAGTCAGATATTTTACACAATTTTTCATTCCAATTTTGCAGGATTAAATTTTACGGCAAAATTGTATGCTGATTTTTAAAAATTGTCTGCATTGTCATACACACCAATGGATTGGTAAAAAAAAAACGCAAAAAAACTTTTCCAAAATCTGATGCTTTGGAAAAGTATATTCTTATTGAAAAGCGTTATTTAATGGAAATAAGGAACAAGGTAAAAGTTTCCTTGATTTTCTATTTTTCTTGCTCAGCGCTTACATTGCGCTTTTGAATTGCATCCACATTAACCTTTAACAACTATTTATTAATTTTCTATTACTATATAATTGAAAGAATATGAGACAGGAACAAACGAACCGATGCTCTTTAGACTAAACGAAGTTAAGGTTGCTGTGGTATAAACAATCATGTTTGCTGCGAAAGAATTTGAAGGGCTGATAATAATTCTTGGAACAGTCGTAAAAGGCTTATTGAAAGTTATTGTAACTTGTATTCCGTCAGCCCAGGCTGCTGTACCCTTTGTTAAATTGAATTCACCAGCTATATCTGAACTGTATCCAGACATATAGGCAGAAGCTCCAGTTCCGGCATTGGAATTTACTGCTATTGTAGGCGGAACGGTTTGCTGAGATTGCAAATGGCCATTATTAATGGAAAGAATTGCATTGGCAGCAAGGGTTGTTGTACCTATTCCAACTGCCCCATGAATAATTGCCCCATTTGTGGGAGGGGTTGATGATCCTCCTTGCGCAGAGCCAACTTCAATTCCTCCATATATACCAGCATTTCCGTTTTTAAAAACTGTCAGGGCATCTGAAGATACTCCTGTGCTTGCCCCATTCCCAATAACAAACAAACGGTCCGCAGAATTCCATGAAGTAGTGCTGGCAGGCACATAATAAGTATTATTTTGTCCGATTACAGTTTCAGAATAGGAAGGAGCTGTAGTGCCGCTTCCGATAGCAGTTGAATACTTTCCAGTGGCTTCCGTATTATAACCAATGGCAGTTGAATTAATTCCACTGGCTTTTGATGTATTTCCCAAAGCAGTTGAATAAATACCGGCGGCATTTGTGGAATATCCCAAAGCAGTTGAATAATTACCCGTGGCATAGGTGCCAAATCCCAAAGCAGTTGAAGCAGATCCGCCGGCAATACTGAATTTACCCATTGCTGTTGAATAACTACCACTTGCCATTGTAAGATACCCACTTGCTATTGAAGAAATTCCACTCGCCGTATCATGGTCTCCAAATGCTGTTGAATAATCTCCGCTGGCAGTAGTGTAATGTCCCATAGAAATTGAACTCACTCCGATTGCATTTGTTCTGAACCCCATAGCGATTGAAAAATTTCCGCTGGCTGTTCCATAAGATCCCATCGCAGTAGATTCATATCCGCTAGCTAATGTTGAATTTCCCATAGCTGTTGAAGTACTCCCACTGGCTGTGGTATAAATTCCCATCGCGGTAGAACCAGGCCCGCTGGCACTTGTAACAGATCCCACAGCAGTTGAATAATCAGCACTCGCTTTAGTATCATACCCTGAAGCAAATGAATAATATCCGATATTAGCA
Source organism: uncultured Bacteroidota bacterium (assembly GCA_903889605.1). Classification (GTDB taxonomy): domain Bacteria; phylum Bacteroidota; class Bacteroidia; order 2-12-FULL-35-15; family 2-12-FULL-35-15; genus 2-12-FULL-35-15. The sequence goes on along the minus strand of CAISYK010000094.1, from coordinate 4,245 downwards.
TCGTTCCAGGTGTTCCCAGTTACTTTGCCAACTCTAAAAGCAGCTTTATAGGGATACCATATCATTCGAGTTCCTGCACCTGTTGTTGTTAATATTGTCCCAGAGTAGGAAGTCCCTTTAGCCATAATCCCTCCATCATTGTCTAACGAAAGTTTAAATTCAGGTGTAATAGTACCAATGCCAATTTTACCTCCATTATTGAAAATATTGCTGCTGTTTGTTACCCATGATGAGCCATTCCAGTATGTAGTATTCCCGGCAGCAGTACCATCCGACAAGCCGTTAGGGCCTGTAGCGCCCTTAGAGCCTTGCGGGCCGGCAGCACCAATAGGGCCTGCCGGGCCTGCAGCACCATCAAGGTTAACATTCCAGGGACTAAAGGTTCCAGAGCCGGTAACTGAATTAACATTTACTGAAATTGCCCCTGAACCAGAATCATAGGACAACAAAAGTCCCGACATTTGGGTAGCTGGAGTATTTGCAATAAGGACTGTCTGACCGACTGAGTACTGCAATCCGTTACCAACAGTAAAATTTTGAATTATTGCGGCAAGTGTTAAAAAGTTTGAAGATGTTGTTGCATAACGATCGCCATTTGCACCAGCAGCACCGGATGAACCAGTAGTGCCCTTAATCCCCTGCGCCCCGACATCGCCATTTGCACCAGTAGCACCGGATGAGCCAGTAGTACCAATAGCACCGGTTTCACCGGTTGTACCCTGAATACCCTGAATACCCTGCGCACCAATATCTCCTGTTGCACCTTGAATGCCATCGCTGCCTGTTGCTCCTGTGTTCCCCGTTGCACTTTGTGCCCCAGTGGTTCCTACAGGGCCTTGAATTAAACCGGCATCAACCCATTGATATCCGTCCCATACCCATAAATGACCGGTATCCTGGGTTAAATAACCATCAGAAATTGTATTTCCTGAAAAAGGTAAATTACTTGAAGTAGTGACACTTCCTTTAATTGTAACGGATGTTCCGTTTGAACCTGCAGCACCTGTTGCGCCATTAATGCCATTTGTTCCTGAGGGGCCTGTTACACCAAAGGCTCCGTCTGCACCGGTTGAGCCGGTTACCCCGTTAGTCCCGGTGATTCCATTAGCTCCTGTGGCTCCCATACTGCCATTTGTTCCATTAGTTCCGCCGGTTCCTGTAACTCCTATGATACCAGTTGAACCTGTTCCGCCAATTATTCCGGTCGAACCTATGTTACCTGTTTGAGGCTGCCAGCTTGCATTACCATTTGCATCCGATGTAAGTATTTTACCATTGCCTTGTGTACCATCCACAATTCTTACTGTACCTCTAACATCCAGTTTTTGAGTTGGAGCGCCAGTACCAATACCCACTTTCACATTATTAATAGTATCACCAATTGTAACAGCATTGCTTTGGTACACCCTGGCATTTGCACCAATAGCTGTAGCATTATTCAAAGCTGCAGAAGCAACATCCGCATTTTTACCAATCCCTGTATTGTTGCTTCCTGTGACATTGGTTCTAAGTGAATTATGACCTATACCTGTATTATCATTGCCTGTTGTATTATTAACAACTGAAGCATCTCCTATGCCAGTATTTTCTCCGCCAGTAGTATTGTAATAAAGGGCAGCTATACCATTTGCGGTATTTCCATTTCCGGTAGTATTTGAATTCAGCGCAACATTGCCGCCTGCTGTATTCCATCCTCCTGATGTGTTTGAATTCATTGCACCGGAGCCAAATGCTGAATTACTTGCTCCGGATGTATTCAGTGGCAAAGACTGATATCCTATTGAGGTATTGCCATTCGCATCAATTTTTCCTGCTGTTTGATTATTTACTCTGAAGTTCAACGGCACATTATCTATGGTACCAATAAAATTATTGCCATCAACAGTGCCGGTATTACCATCTAGTCCCCATGCATTTTTCGAGCCATCGGCCCCTGTTGACCCTGAGGCGCCAATTAATCCTGTTCCGCCTACAGAACCAGTTGAGCCGGTATTACCAATTAATCCGTTAGCACCAGTTGCACCTGTGTTTCCCGTCTTACCTGTAATTCCAATACCACCAGTTGATCCGGGAGTTCCAGCTGCACCGGTTGATCCTGTTGCGCCTACTGCACCATTTGAGCCGGTATAACCAATTAATCCAGTTGAACCTATATTTCCTGTTCCACCAGTTGTTCCTGCTGCACCATTTAAGCCAGTGGAGCCAGTGTTACCAATAGAACCTGAATTACCTGTGGCACCAGTATTTCCAGTTTTACTGGTTGAACCTGTTGAGCCAATTGTACCTGTTGCACCTATAGTTCCAGTCCCGCCAATTGTACCAGTTCCGCCAATTGTACCAGTTCCGCCAATTGATCCTGTACCACCAATTGAACCTGTTGTACCGATTAAGCCGGTTGTGCCTATTGTTCCTGTTCCGCCTGTTAAACCGTTTGCTCCGGTATTACCCGTTGAACCAGTATTACCTGTTACTCCAATTGTTCCTGTTACTCCTGTTGTACCGATTGTTCCTGTTCCTCCAATTGTTCCATTGGAGCCGGTTCCGCCTGTTGCCCCAATTGCACCTGTTGTACCAGTATTACCTGTTTTACTAGTTGTACCAGTAATACCAATTGTACCAGTTGCTCCAATTGATCCTGTTCCACCAATTGAACCTGTTGTACCAATTATGCCAGTTGTACCTATTGCGCCTGTTACGCCAATTGCACCTGTTCCGCCAATTGTGCCTGTTGTACCAATTGTGCCTGTTGAACCTATAGTTCCTGTTCCGCCAATGAAGCCTGTTCCGCCTATTAAACCGTTTGCTCCGGTATTACCCGTTGAACCAGTATTACCTGTTTTGCTTGTTGAACCAGTTAAACCTAAAACACCAGTTGCGCCAATTGTTCCAGTTGTACCTATTGACCCAGTTCCACCAATTATTCCGGTTCCGCCAATTGTTCCTGTACCACCATTCGAACCCGTTGCACCAATTATGCCAGTTGTACCTATTGTTCCTGTGTTGCCAATTGTACCAGTTCCGCCAATTATTCCTGTACCGCCAATCGAACCTGTTGTACCAATTGTTCCAGTTGCACCTATAGTTCCTGTTCCGCCAATTGAACCTGTTCCACCAATTGTTCCTGTGGTACCTATATTTCCGGTTCCGCCAATTATTCCGGTTCCGCCTGTTAATCCGTTTGCTCCGGTATTACCCGTTGAACCAGTGTTACCTGTTTTGCTTGTTGAACCTAATGAACCTAATGCACCTGTTCCACCAATGAAACCTGTACCACCAATTGAGCCTGTGCCGCCAATTGAACCTGTTGAACCTATCGATCCGGTGATTCCAATTGTACCTGTTGCACCAATTGATCCGGTAACTCCTGCGTTTCCATCATTTCCGCTAGCCCCTGTTGCTCCTGTATTGCCATTGATTCCATTACTGCCGTTTCCTGTTGGGCCGGTATTTCCTTGTGTGCCGGCAGTTCCGGAGTTTTGAGCATATAAGGCATATGGCACACTCATTAATTGCTGTGTGCCCATCAGGACATAAGCCGTACCGCCTGTCACATCCATGCTGATTTCAATAAAGTAAGGGCCGTTTGCCCAGCTGATAGTGCTGAATGTACCTGTTACAGGAATTCCTTCACCAACAACAAGGTTCAATAATCCTAAATTGTTTGAGGTTGCTGAATGCGTTTCGGTATAAACAACTGTTCCTCCTGCAGTTCCCTGATGCAGGCTTATTTGTAAACCAACAGCCTGGTTGGCTAATGCCGTTCCTGAAGAGTTACGCGCCACCGCCTGGTAATTAAACCCCTGCGGTGTCTGGGCAAATGATATTAAGAATAAAAAACAGAGAATGAATATTGTAAATAACTTTTTCATAGCTTAATAGATTTGCTGAATTTATTTTTTAATTTGATTTAATTATTTGATAAGATTTATTTTTTGAAGTATTGTTTTTAATTGAAAGCATGTATGTTCCTGATGTGTAATCACTCATATCTATTTCCAGATGTGTGGCAGTGTTTATTTGTTTGGATTGAAGTAATTTCCCTTCAGCAGAATATAAATCAACAACAATTATTTCGTTCAATAAATTCTGAATTTGCAGCTGCAAAAAATATACGGTTGGGTTTGGGAAAAGTATAACGGAATAATCAGCATCGGCATTATTAATTGCTGTAACTAATAAATTTGGCTGATGAAAACCCTGGCTTAAAATATTTCCTGAATTGTTTAATGTTGATGTTACAGGTTC
>CAISYK010000093.1 GCA_903889605.1 uncultured Bacteroidota bacterium | reverse complement strand
CTAAGATTTTTAACTAAAAAAGCTGCAGAGTTAAATATGCAACTTGTTCATAATTAGAAAAATAAAAAAATACGTCAATGGTAGCGGAGTCGAGAAAGGGCGGGGCCTAAATTAATTGGACGATTTTATAAGTATAATTGGTATAATATGAAAGAATAGGTAATATTTAATAAGTAATATGTAATAGATGCACAGCTTATACAGCGAAAGATTATGTAATATTTTATATGTAATATGTAATGGAGTGGTCGCCAGTAGAGCGTTACATTATCACATATTAAATATTTACATCAATAAAGAATAGGGGAATATTTAATAAGTATTAAATTGCAGCCTTTGTAACCATTGAGTTATTAAATATTCAATATTACATATTCATATTACATCAAATATTTACTATGCCTCAGTCTTTTTTCCAAACTTGCTGAATAAAACCTCAAGCATATTAATAAATTTCTTTAAAACGTCGAAATAAAGGGTAAAAGTAAGCAATAAAGACATACCCCAGATAACGCACAAATTAAACCAATATGTGTCATAATACATATTCAAAAACTTTTTGCGGGGTGCAAAAAAGTGAGCACGTCCAAAATTAGATTCTGTAGGATCAAGATAAATAGGGTTAGTTTTTTGAACGTAAGCACCGTTTAAATCCAATATTTTATAAAATGAATTTCTATTGGTAACTAAATCTATCAGACTTTCATTTTCATAATCATCTTTGTCTTTTAAATACTTTACCTGGGCTGCGCTGTCTTTATTTAAGGCCGCAATCTCTTTATCTTTTATATCACTGTATTTTTTGTAATTTTTTATATAATTTGCCTTAAGAACTGATAATAAGTCGCGGATTTCTTTTGCAATTTCCGGGTTGAAGGAAGCAAAACTCAAGTTGGCAACCGCAGGGGATTTAAGGCTTCCGCTGCTAATGACAATCAGCTCCTTAGATATTTCGCTTTTTATCATCTTTAAAGCATCTGTGACCTCCTGACGATTCTTAGGATCTTTGTAATCGTTCTCGCAATTGTCTAATTTTTTTGATAAATCGGTTAACCAATAATCTTTTTTATAGGTTGCTATGCTGATTCCTCTGTCGTATTTATAAAAGTTTTTGTTAAATTTATTGTCTTTGAACTGCCGAACTGCAAGTGCTTCAAACGCCCAGCGGGAAGTCATAATTTCACCTGTAAAAGGCACTTGACTTTGGGATGTAACGCTTGGATTAAGTTTATCAAATTTTACAATTACCCCGCTCAGCAATAATTGGGGAATAATTAAAAAAGGAATTAAAATGTAAATTGTGACGGCTGAGTTAAAGCTTGCTGAAATATTTAATCCCATCATATTTGCAAAGCATGATGAGGTGAATAATACAAGCCAATATTCAGGAGATAAGCCTTCTACTTCAAGTATATAATTACCAACAATTACAAATAAAAAGGTCTGAATTGCTGATAAAACAAACATGATAGTAATTTTTGACCACAAATAACTTGCTTTGCTGAGATTAAGGAATGATTCGCGTTTTTGAATTTTTCGGTCGCGGATAATTTCTTCCGCACTGACAGTTAGGCCAATAAATAAAGCAACTACAACCGACATGAACATATATGCCGGCAGGTTTTCGTTTTCACGGAAAATGTATCCTACTTTATTTGATAAATCGGTGTTGTAATATTTTACAAGGTATGAAAGAATAAATGCAAGCACAGGGGCTTCCAGAAAATTTATTAAAAGGTATTGAGTATTAGTTAATTTTGACAGCACATCGCGGGTAATAAACACCTTAAACTGCTTGAATTTACTGGGTCTTTTAAACGTACTTTCCGGTATCTCGGTAAGATTGGTAACCTCTTCAATCTTTTTTTCTATTTTGTCTCTATAATGAACATTCCATTCGGATGCTGATATTTTTCGGTTTTGCGTGATGTTGCCGAATTCATCTAATACTTTGGATTCAATAATATTAAATACCTGTTCAGGGTTAACGTTACCGCATACAATACACTCACTCTCATTGGAGTTTACGTGATTTACAACAGTTTTAAAATAGATAACAGAATCAACAGGGTTGCCGTAATAAATTGGATACCCGCCGACATCAAGTATCATAAGCTTATCAAACATTTTAAAAATGTCGGATGAGGGCTGATGGATAACAACAAATACCAGCTTACCTTTAAGGGCTAACTCCTTGAGCAAGTCCATAATGTTTTCGGAGTCGCGTGATGAAAGGCCTGAAGTAGGTTCATCCACAAACATTACTGATGGTTCGCGTATCAATTCCAAGGCGATATTCAAACGCTTGCGCTGTCCGCCGGAAATTGTTTTTTCTAAAGGGCTGCCTACTTTTAAATCCCGCGTTTCAATTAATCCGATGCTGGTTAAAACATTCAGCACCATTTCAGAAATTACCTCGTCGCTCTTATCTCCGAAGCAAAGTTTTGCATTATAAAAAAGGTTTTGGAAAACAGTTAATTCTTCAATCAATAAATCATCCTGCGAAACCATTCCGATAACGCCTTCAATTTTATTTTTTTCAGTATGTATATTGATTCCATTAATTTTTACAGAGCCGCCGCTTGGAACTTCATTACTGTTAAGTACATTGAGCAATGTAGATTTTCCTGCACCGGATCCACCCATAATACCAATGAGTTTGCCGGATTCTTCACTGAAATTAATATCCCGTAATCCCAGTTTGCCGCCTTTAAATTTATATTCAAGGTTTTTAACTACAAATGATACTCTTGCTTTACTTGTATCACTCATAAATGAGCTCAGAATATCACTGTAATAAACAGGTTTAACTTTTGAGCTGCGCAGTGATGAACCCGGTGTTAAAATAAATACTTTCCCCTGGGTTAAAATCTGTCCGTTTAGATATAAATCGCTTTTACCGAAATACAGAAGGGCGTATATGTTTACGCTTGGAATCCATAATATTCGTACTTGTCCGCTTATTCCTTCAGCAAAAATATGTTTTGTTTCTTTAAAGCTGGCAGCGGTTTGATTATCAATGATAAGGATTTTTGAAGAATCGGGCACAGCGTCTTCTTTGGCTTGAATAAAGCTCATGCAGCGCTTAAACTCCTCGTCAACAATATTAAATGTTTCAGCAACCGTGTTTACAAACTCATACTCCTGCTCGGATATCTCAGTATTTGAATTTATGAATTCGAGTAAGCGCAATAACACAACAACTTTCTGCACCTGTGTAAGTTCGCTGTTTATCTGTGTGCAGATTTTTAAAACTTTTACTGAATTGAGTGATGTGCGTTTTGCTGTTCCATCTTTCTTTTTGGTTACCGCGTGATGCGCTTCAAGGAATTCGTCAAATATGGCAAGATATTGATCAACAGATTCTTGATTTAATTGTTGTTTCAGGAAAGACTGCACAATTAAACGCCCGCTGTCATTAATGCCGTCTACCTTGGCAATAATTGCAAACATCTGCATCAACGCTTTTAAAATCCTTTCACTCATTTATAAATATCAAGTATTAAGTTTTGATATAGAATATTTTGTATTAACTGCAGGATAACCTTTGTCACCGCATTATTCAATACAAAATAAATTGTACTTTCACTGTTATAGAAAAAAAAAGACATTAATACCTTAAGTAATTAATGTCTTTGTAGAGTATTTGGCGTATTACTTTAATTGTTTGAAGCCTATTAGTACAACAGCTCTTCCAGAACTTTTTGAACCTTCGCTGTCAAGTTTCGCTTCAATTACGCAATCAAGAGTACTATTGACGTTGAAATCCCAATAAGGAGCATTTTTAAAATCCTTATTAGTAAATAATAAATTTCTTTCAGTATCAGTATCATATACAGAAAAAACGAGATCTCCATCTCTTAATCCGCTGCAAGCCGCAATACGATATACAGTTCCGCCGTATAAAGTAACGTGAAATTCTGCAGTTTCATCAGTATTCATTAATAATGCACGGTATTGCTGTCCATCAGAAATATATTGACTTTCAAAGTGTTTGGCACACATATTTGCAACGGTATCTGAAATTTG
>CAISYK010000092.1 GCA_903889605.1 uncultured Bacteroidota bacterium | reverse complement strand
GGTGCGATTGTTGGCGGTGACGATGATACTGCTGAAGCTAAAAAGAAAATTCTGCGTGCCTGCGGAATCATTGTTGTTGATTCTCCGGCTGATATCGGAACGGCCATGGCCACTGCAATTGCAGTTGAAAACCGTAAAGGAAGTCCGCATCATCATGCAAATAGAGTAGATTAATTTATTGTTTCTCTGCTATATTTCAAAATAATTGGATGCTGTTTTGTGAATATCCTAAAAAGGCTGTGTAATAAAAATGCACAGCCTTTTTATATAATACTTTATTTACTTTTTCTATTATCTTTGAAAATAATTTAAACTAATTAATTCAACCATATAATTTTTATGAAATTACTAGAGGGTAAAATTGCTTTAATTACAGGTGCCTCAAGAGGTATCGGGCACGGCATTGCTTTAAAATTTGCTGAACAAGGTGCAAATGTTGCTTTCACATATTTGTCTTCAATCGAAAAAGGACAGGCACTTGAAAAAGAACTGGAAGCTTATGGTATTAAAGCCAAAGGGTATCGTTCTGATGCAGCAGATTTTAAAGCCGCTGAAGAACTTGTTAATGCTGTAATTGCTGATTTCGGAACTATTGATATTTTAGTTAATAATGCAGGCATAACCCGCGATACTTTGCTGATGCGCATGAATGAACAACAGTGGGATGAAGTGATGAATGCAAATTTAAAATCGGTGTTTAATTTGACCAAAGCAGTAACAAAACCAATGCTGAAACAACGTAAAGGCTCCATAATTAATATGAGTTCTGTGGTTGGTATAAAAGGTAATGCAGGACAGTCAAATTACGCGGCTTCTAAAGCAGGTATTATAGGTTTTACAAAATCCATAGCATTGGAACTTGGTTCACGTAATATCCGAAGTAATGCAATTGCCCCTGGTTTTATTGAAACGGAAATGACTGCGGCTCTTGACCCAAAAGTTGTGGCTGAATGGAGAGATTCAATTCCGTTAAAACGCGGCGGGACACCGGACGATGTTGCAAATGCGACAGTATTCTTAGCTTCAGACATGAGTGCATATATTACCGGACAAGTAATAAATGTGTGCGGAGGGATGCTGACTTAAACAACGAATAACGAATTATTTGAATCTGTGCCGGATAGTACGCTGATTTTTATGATTGTTAAGATAAAAAATGATTTTTCTGTAAAAAGGATACCTGTGTTTTTCTTTTTTTGCCGATATTTTTAATGTTTTTTAACTCCTTAGCTATATTAATATAACGACATGGGTAATAGGCACAAATAATTTTCAAATGAATATAATAACCGAATACCCTTTATGGTTGATACTATTCTGCATTGCGGCAGGTATTATTTACTCAGGTATTTTATATTTCCGTGAAAAAAAGCTGAATGAACTATCTGTATGGATGGTTAGGCTTATGGCTGCTTTTCGTTTTTCCGCTGTTACCCTTCTTTCCTTCTTTTTGCTTTCTCCTTTATTAAAAACCGTGAACCGAGAGGTGGAAAAGCCTGTTATTATTGTGGCGCAGGATAATTCCGAATCATTGGTTGCAGGCAAAGATTCGGCTTTCATGAAAAAAGAATACAAGCAAAATCTCCAGAAACTGATTGATGAATTAAATGCTAAATACGAAGTCCGCTTATATTCCTTTGCAGATAAAATCAAAGAATTGAATACAGCTGATTCATTAACATTTAATGAAAAACAAACTGACATTTCAACTTTGTTTGGTGAAATTGAAACACGTTATAGTAATCGGAATATAGGCGCATTAATTCTTGCCAGTGATGGATTATACAATAAGGGAGCAAACCCTGTTTATTCTTCTGACAAAATAAAAGTACCTGTTTATACTATTGCCCTTGGAGATACAACCGTAAAAAAAGATATTGTTCTTTTAAAAGCAGAGCACAACCGTTTAGCATATTTAGGAAATAAATTTCCTATGGAGATAGTAGTTAATGCAAAGCAGCTGAAAGGGAAAACAACGACTCTTACTATAACTAAAGGCGAAGCTGTTATTTTCACTCAAACAATTAATTTTAATTCGGATGCTTTCACAGCATCAATTCCTGTTTTGCTTGAAGCAAAAGAAATAGGTTTGCAGCATTACAAATTAAAACTATCTACGATTCCGGAAGAGATAAATACAAGCAACAATTTTCGTGATGTGTTTATTGATGTTTTGGATGCAAGGCAAAAAATATTAATATTGGCCGATGCTCCTCATCCCGATGTTGCTGCTATAAAAGAATCTATAGAAGCAAATCAAAATTATGAAGTTGAAAGTTATACTGCTGACAATTTTGACAAACCGTTAAAAAAATACAATCTTGTTATTTTGTATCAGCTGCCGAATTCACATAATCCTGCTTCCAAAATTATAAGTGAAATAAATGCTGGAGGCATCCCAGTTTTGGCGTTTTCCGGTGCTTCTACAATTTTAAAAAGTGACTTATCCTTAGTTTCCGGCGGATTAAAAACGAATGAAAGCGAAGCCGTTTTGGAACAAAACTTCCCACTATTTACTATAAGTGATGAGCTGCGTAAGGCCTTTAAAAGTTTCCCGGCATTGGTTTGTCCTTACGGAACCTATCCAAATGAAAACAGCAGCGACGTGTTATTTTATCAGCGTATTGGTATAGTTGACACAAAAACGCCGTTACTGTTTTTCAATACTTCAGGAGAAAACAAAACAGCAATTTTTTCAGGGGAAGGTATCTGGAAATGGCGTTTGCAAGATTTTGCTTCACACGGTAATCATAATTTGTTTGATGAGCTGATATCAAAAACAGTCCAATACCTTTCGGTGAAAGTTGATAAAAGCTTTTTTAAAATTGCCGGTAAAAATAATTTCCTTGAAAATGAACCTATTGAACTGGAAGCCGAAGTTTATAACGAAAGTTATGAATTGATAAATGAACCTGAAGTGAGTATAACAATCATTAATGCTGATAATAAAAAATTCCTTTATACATTCAGTAAAACAAATAATGCTTATCGTTTGAATGCAGGAATGATGCCCACTGGAGAGTATAAATTCGATGCTAAAGTTAAAGTTGGAGAAAAGATTTATACGCAGCACGGCGAGTTTAGTGTAAGTGCCTTACAAGTTGAATTAACAAATACTATTGCCGATCATCAGCTTCTTTACAGCCTTTCAAAAAAACATGACGGAGAAATGGTTTATCCATACGAATTGGACTTAATTGCAAAAAAATTAAACAGCCGATCAGATATTAAATCGGTATCCTACTCACAAAATAAGCTAAACGATTTAATTAATTTAAAGTGGATATTCTTTTTATTACTCTTTTTATTAAGCTTTGAATGGTTTATGCGTAAACGTAACGGCGCATATTAATTTGTGTCAATTTGCCAATTGGCTTAATATAAAACATGAAGAAAATTATATTTGCCATTTTGCTTTTTTCAATTGCAGCACAATCCTGTAAATACCGTCCTTTCCTTAAATATTATTTTCCATCAG
>CAISYK010000091.1 GCA_903889605.1 uncultured Bacteroidota bacterium | reverse complement strand
CCATGAAAAATATAATAAAATATTAACTACTATCGTAAAATCAGAAAAGCCTTTTCATAATGCAGATGAGGATAGAAGAAAAAGTTTGAAAAAGGATAGCGGAGAGTCTGAAAATTAAAAAGCTGTGATTTTATATTAAAAATTAACTTCGTTGAGGCTAAGAAATAAAAGTCTGATATTAACGCCAATCAAGGATAGAAAAAAAATGTTTGTGTGCGAAGGTCATACTGAGCCAGTCGCAGTATGTGGGCAAGCCATCGCACCCCTTTCGACATGCTCAGGGTGACAACACGCGATTTGAGAAAATCCAACCCTTGATTCGCATTATTTTCCAAAAGGAATAGGTTACCAAAAAAATTATTATTTCAACGAAGTACCAGCAATATTAATGACATACTAATTTGTTTGTGGTTCGTAGGTTCGTATCAATTTGTAATTCGTTGGATTGGTCAGAAATCAAATTATCAATGGTACACCAAGAATTAAAAGATACGGTACTTGATTGATTCTGTTTTTTTTAAGATATACTTTTCAGTATCGTATACCGTAAAATATTTATTATATTTTGTTTGGAGATCAATAAGTGCTTTTTTCGATTGCTTTACCAACACCCTGTCTTTACCGAACATCTGCATAGCTTTGTAAATAGTTGAATCCCCTTTTATTAGTTTAATACAGCATCTAACCCGAAGCCAGAATTTAAAAAAACTAAGATGCCGATCGGATAAATGAAGGTGGTTTAAGGTAATACGGTTGCGTTCTGCAATTATCCTAACTTTTTCAGGCTTCAGTTTACTAATAGAGGAGGAGTGGGCATGTATGCAGATAGATTTTGATTCGAAATAACATTTCCAACCCACACGCCATGCACGGATTCCTAAATCGGCATCTTCATAATAATAGGGTGCATATAATTCATCAAAACCTCCTAACATCCAAAGTTTTTCTCTATTCATTAAGGCATTTGCCCCTGAAAGGAAAAAACTTGGAAGCCATATTTCTGAAGTTTCCTCTGAAGGCAAATAATTGAGAGTTGTTTTAATTCCTTTAAAACTTATTCGAGTATATTTTGCACCGTCCTGAACCTTTGAACCATTTATATCAACTATTTTACCCATTACACCAAAGGTTTCAGCTGAATCAAAATATTTAAATTGTTCAATAAAATAATTATCCGACAGCTGTACATCGGAGTTTAGTGCCAGAATTAGTTCATGCCGGGCTGCAAAAATCCCTTTGTTAATTGTGGGCGAAAAACCTCTGTTCGATTCATTAATCAGTAAAATAATATCGGGATAATTCTGCTTAATATACGCTGCAGAATCATCAGCAGAAGCGTCATCTACAACAATCACTTCGTAATTTACATTGGCAAATTTTAATGCGGCATATATGGACGGCAGATTAGCTTCGAGCAAATGTTTGCCGTTATAGTTAGGGATAACAACAGATATTGAATTAGTCCCTCCTAACCTCCCCAAAGGGGAGGAACTTTTACCCGCCGAACTTTCAGCTTGGCTCGTCAGGTGGGATTCCTCCTCTCCTGGGAGGCCGGGCGGGGTTTTATACCTGTTCATAAAGTTTCAGATAAGATTTTGCTGCATTTTCCCATGAAAATTGTTTTGTCCAATTTATAGATCTTTTTACTTTTTCAGGGTCGGCGGCAAAATTGTTTAATCCTTTTTCAAAAACTTCAATCATGTGTTCAGGATTAAAATCATTCCAATAGTATGCTTCATTTCCTCCTATTTCAGGCAAACTGGTTAAGTTTGATAAAAATACAGGTTTGCCCAGACTCATAGCCTCTACAACCGGCAGTCCGAAACCTTCTGTTAATGAAGGAAAAACAAATGCTCTGCAGTTTTTGTACAGCCAATATTTTTCGGAATCATTAATTGTTCCAGGCAGATGAAGCTGTTTGCCAAGACCTGCTTTTTCAGCGGTTTTAATTATTTGTTTTGCATAATCAGAATTATTATCCCCGGCAATTACCAAATGTAATTCCTTATTGTTCTGCAGTAAAGGAAGCAGTGAATGGAAATTTTTCTTTGGCGAAATAAGTCCGATTGAAAAAATGAAATGAGCAGCGACGTGCTTCGCGATAAAGTCAGGAATAGGTGCATTATCAATAGTCTTCAATGAGCATCCATTGTATATTACATGAACAGGAGTATTATCCAATTGTAAATTTTCACGAACAATAATTTCTGTAAATTTTGATATTACAGTAACAGCAGATGCTTTATTTACTCTTTTTTGAAGACTGTTTAATTTGCGTTTTTGTTTTGCACCCTTATATTTTTCT
>CAISYK010000090.1 GCA_903889605.1 uncultured Bacteroidota bacterium | reverse complement strand
CGACCGTTTTGATTATAAAATCACGGTGGGCGGGAATGTAGAAAAAGATTATATCAAAATTCCTCCAATGCTCCTCCAACCCTTTGTTGAGAATGCTATTAAACATGGACTAAAATATATTGAAGGCAAAAGAGGATTAATAGAAGTTGATTTTACAGAAAAAAATTCTTTCCTTGAATGCTCCGTGACCGACAACGGAATTGGCAGAGCAAGGTCTGAAGCTTTGAACAAAAGCAGTAAAGAAACATATCATAAATCAACTGCATTACTGGTAACACAGGAAAGATTGGATCTTTTGAGTAACGATAAAAATATACAATCATTGGAAATAATTGATCTTTATGATAAACAAAGGAATGCGTCCGGAACAAAAATAGTTTTAAGGATACCTATTTTATAAAAATTTATAACCGCAATAAAATGATAAAAGCAATAATAATAGACGACATCGAACAAGCCAGGATCACCTTAAAAAAGGATCTCCAGGTTTATGCAAAAGATGTGACCATTATCGGAGAAGCTAACGGCGTAGTGGAGGGAGCAAAACTTCTAAGAACATTACAACCGGATATATTATTTCTCGACATACAAATGCAGGATGGCAGCGGTTTTGACCTGTTGGATATTTTAAAAGACATTCCGTATAAAATTATTTTCATCACTGCTTCAGACGCATATGCTATAAAGGCATTTAGATATGCCGCCATTGATTACCTGTTAAAGCCTGTCGACCCGGATGAATTAACAGCATCCTTAACGAAATTCCGAGAGCAGAAATTAAATGAAAATGAAAAATATAAATTACTGAACGAATCGTTAAAAAATAATCATCGCCCGCATGAGCGGCTGGCTTTGCATACTCAGGACAAAATCCATATCGTTAACATCACTGATATCATTCGCTGTGAAAGCAATATAAACTATACGGAGTTTTACTTTTCGAACGCAAAAAAATTGCTTGTTACAAGAACTCTTAAAGATTTTGAAGACATGCTTTCAGACCAGGGATTTTACCGCGTTCATCAATCGCACCTTGTAAATACAAAATTTATTAGGGAATTTATTAAAACAGATGGCGGTTATTTGCTGATGAATGATGGATGCAGTGTGCCTGTCTCCACAAGGAAACGGCCGGAAGTGATAAAGATGCTGGAGGAACTTTAAATTTTGAAAAGGTTATACTAAAAACAGGATAAATTGCAGTATTTATTATTCCATCGAAGTACGAATTTTTTACGAACCTACGAATTCGTACTTCGATGAAATAATTTGCCGTATAGCAACCGAATTAAAATGCGGAATTTTATCCAGTTCAATATATACAAATAGGATTGGATAAGATATTTTCCTGAAATTTCACAAAAGCCATTTTTTGTCTTTACGCCCGAGACTCTTATTTGTTAGGCAATTTTTCTATTTTCTCCAAAAGATAAAATGTCCTATAGTTTTTTTAGGCTATAGTTTTTCAGAAACAGAAATTTTAAAAAAGAAATAATACACGTTTTTGCGTGTCCGGCTTTCCGATGATATTGTTTATGTAATCGTTAACACTTTTCAGGCTGACATTTTGAATATAACCCTCTCCATAAGGCATACAGGCACCCCATGACCCGGAGAAATTACATTTTTTTACATCATTGAATTTTACAATAGTATGATTCTCTACCACAATGATACAGGTTTTGCCCTGCGCTTCCTTTAAGGCTTCTGCCATATTTTCTTTTGACAGATCTATAGTTTTGGAAGCTTTCGTTTTTGAGGCTGCGGATAAATCACCAATCGTTGTTATTTTCTCTGATGCAAGAGCAGGAATGTCTTTCAAAAATTGTTTCATGGTTTCTGCTGCGCTGCCTTGAGCTTTAGAATACGTAACTGATAGAACTAAAATCGCAAATATTGCTGCTGTAATGTTTTTCATTGGCTTAAGGTTTTTAGGTTGTTTTATTTCCCGAAATTAAACAAAAAAATCGGGAAGGAAGTTTTAAACCAAAACCGGGTGTTCGACAAATATCCCTGCATGTTGTAATTGCTTACCTTACGGCCTGCAGTTCAGTCATGGAACATTCAAATATAAATGCCTCCTCAAAGTCTTCGACAAGCTCTGACTGACGGCGCGCGAGTCATATTGAGCCTGTCGAAATATGTGCACAGGCATCTTAACTTTATGAAATTAGGGAAATTTGCTGCCTCCCAAAACAAGAATTTCAATGCCAGCAAAACTTAAATTAAAACCCAAACTCCTTGTTTGTCTGGATTCCAAATCCCACAAACAAGGAGCTCAAACCGTTTCTACTTCTTCGCAATACTTCCAATCTCTTTTACCACCTCCACCCAACGGCCCGGAACACGTGCATTAATCGTATTGTCATACATCGCTTCAGTATATACTGTCGGCAGATAAAATCTACCTAAGTATGTTGCATTTAACTGAACCACAAATGTTTTGCTGGTATTGGAAGTTAGATCATAATAGCTATATACCCTGTCATCCCTGATATCCTGGTAGCGTGCAGCATTACTTGCCCCAGTTCCATCCATACGTGTATTATGAATTTCCCATCCGCTTGGAAATATTTGATTAAGCGCCATTTCTTTTAAAAAACCTTTTGTTCCAGGATTTGTAATTTTTATTTCCGCAATAAAATCTGTTCCCTGCAGCAATTTATCAGGTTGTATCTCCTTGCCTTTCGTGTCTTTATATTTAACTTCCATAGAAAGGTTATTTGATGCTGCAGTTTTATCACCGATTAATGGAATTCCTTCAACAATAACTTTAGCAAATAAAGTCGACTTGCCGTTATTCATAAGCGAAACTTTTGCATTCTTAGCAAAATCCGATTCATAGAATTTTATCTGCTTCATGGTTTTTTTTGATGTCTGTGTTTTGTTTTCACTTCCATTCAACGAATAAGAAAAACTCATTTCGGTATTATCGCCTTTAACACCAATGTATTCGCACATCGCAAACAAACTATAGGCAGTTTCCTGAGTGCTCATCCAGGATTCAGAGCTTAATGATTTTGCTACTTCTTTTGCCATAAGCCATGCTTTTGCTTTTTCTCCAAGCAAACTTAAAGTTTCCAAAATCATAGCTTCATCACGGGTATCCGAACCATAGCTGTATGAGAGCTCTTTGTATGGAGCAACGGCTGTTGACAGTTTGTTTATCAAAGCCAACGCTGCCTCATTTTGTCCCACTAATTTATAAGCTGCAGCCAGCCTCCATTTTGCAGCTGCCGAAAGATCTTTCTCTTCACGCAGTCTGTTCATCGCTCCAAGTTCAGCATTATTGCTCAAGGCCAGAACAAATAAACGGTACGCCTGTATCGCCTGATTGCTTTCCGTTCCATGCGGATGCGTGTATGCACCATTATTGTTTGTCCAGTTACGGGCTTGCTGCTGCTGGTATTTCAGCCATCTTGCTTTTAAATTGCCCGGCAGATTGTATCCTTGCTTTTCTGCTTCAATAAAAAAGTGTCCGGCATAATTGCTTCCCCATTCACTGTCTATACCCTCACCAGGCCAATAAGCGAAGCCGCCATTTGCTGTTTGAAACAGCTGCAGTCGTTTTAAACCAGCTTTGATATTTTGGGATATCTTGTTTTTTTGAACATCTTTCATCTCCACAAGATTGCTTACAAACAGTTGGGGAAAAACTGAAGAAGTTGTCTGCTCAATGCAGCCATGAGGATATTGTATCAAATAATCCGCACGCTTTTCCAGGCCCATCTGAGGAATAGTAGAAAATTCAATGGTTGCTTTATTAGTGCCGGCAATTCCTTTAAAATTTATTTCCGTATTCCATTCTTTACCTGGTTCTAAAACCATATCAAAACCATCTACTACTTTGGGATTTGGCGTACGCACATCAAGTTCAATTTCCTGTACCGATTTCTCTTTTCCGCAGGTGGCTGTGATCTTTACCTTTGCAATACCAATTTTATTTGCGGTATTCAATTTAAAATTGATAACATCATCGCCTATTTCGGTGAAATGCATCGTCTGCTGTTTGTTTCCTTCCAGCATAAGTAAATCATTTACTTCTACATCTATTTTCACATCCTTCACTTGTTTTTCCATTGCGAAAACATCAACCGGCAACGAGACACTTTCACCGGGACCTAACACACGCGGCAAGGTGGCAAGTATCATCAACGGCTTTCTGACAGCAACGGCTTTTTCGGCATTGCCATAAGAGCCATTGTTTTCAGCTACAACCATTACTCTCACCGAACCAATATAATTTGGAATCATTACATTATGAACTTTTTGCTGACCCGCTTCTAATGTGAAAGGCCCTATATATTTCACCATTGGTTTAAAACGATTTGCTTTCAATCCTTTTCCTGAATTAGCATCCCCATCACCACCAACACTTAACAGCTTATCTAATTTCCCTGCAAAAGCTCCTATCACATAGTCATACATGTCCCATGTTTTTACGCCCAATGCTTCACGTGCATAGAATGTGTTCCATGGCTGAGGAGTTTTAAAACGTGTAAGATCCAATAAGCCTTCATCAACGACTGCAAGAGTGTAAGTCATTTTTCTTCCATTCTTTTCTTTCACTTTTATAGTAGCTGCAGATTCAGGCTGAAGAACTTCCGGCATCTGTATTTCAGGATTCAAATGCGTCAATGGCTCATCAACAAGAATAGGAACAACTCCATACATTCTTATAGGCAGATCGTTTTTTGTACTTGCATGAGGCTGTATCAGCGTAACATGAACATATGCATTTGGAGCCATCTCCGATGATGCAGGAAACTCATAAGTTGTTTCTCCTTTTTTTGTTGGTATCCAGAATTTTTTCACTACCCGCATTCCAGTTTCAATGCTTACCAATGCCGTTCCATCTGATGGAGAAGGAAATGATAATTTCACGTTCTCGCCTGTTGTATATTTTTCTTTATTGGCAGCAAAATTGAGCATATTTGCATTTTCATTAGAACTTCTATTTGCCCTGCTCCAATATGGCCAGTCGATGTAAACAACTTTACCAGTTTGATGGCCTCCTACCGGATCAGTCACAGTTATTAGGTAACGCCCATAATCAGGATAACTGACCTGGAATTTAAATGCTCCTCTTCCTTCAGTTGTTTTGATCAATGTATCTTTCAAAACTATTGTACCTGATCTTGAAATATATGTTGCCAGATCATCATTATCTTTTTCGTACCACCAGCGCCATTGAACCTTGTAAATTTTCACCTGCAGTTTATTGGAATTCACCAGCACGCCTTTTTCATTTACTGTTACTACATCGAATCTGTATGAATTGCCTGTTTCGAAAGTATTATCATAATTTTTTGTTTCCGGAGTATGCAGACCTACATAGGTTTTATACGGAGAATAAGGAACGCTGTAACGATCAATACTGAAATCTCCGCCTTCTTCAAACACCTTTGAAATATAAGTTGTGCGAAGCATTCCCGGAGCTGAATGTCCTACCTCCAAAGATGTATTTAATGTTGCTTCACCTTTATCATCCAGATTGCCGTCAAAAACCGCTTCTGTATTGGAGCTGTAACTTCTGATAGGGGAATCAAATTCATATCCGCTGTATTTTGGAAATGAAGTCTGGGATTGATTTACGCTTACATTAACAAGTGCGTGTAAATTCTTTGCGATAGCGCCATGAAGCCATTTTACAGATAGTTTAGCCGTAGTATCATTTATTTTGTCCTTGTCAAAATCCAGATATATTTTCAAACGGTTTGGCTTTACTGTTTCTATTTTGAAAGATTCTGTAAAAACACGATTTCCAACAGATGCCGTTGCAGTATAATTTCCTGTTGGCGCCTCCTGGCTTGTTGCCGTCCTGAAATCATAATTACCATTTACATTTTGAGTTTTTGTAACCTGGTAAATCACTTGTCCATTAGGATCCTGTAATCCGAATTTCACAGGATGATTCGGAGGCAGCCTTTTTTCTTTATCTTCCATGATAAAATTCAGATATAATGAATCTCCAGGGCGCCACACACCACGCTCCCCATAGATAAACCCTTTAACACCTTTCTGGACCACCTCTCCTTCAATGTCAAACTTACTCAGGGAATTTGCATTCCCATCCAGCAATTTTAAATAGCCCCGCTGTTTTCCAAGTTTTGCAAGCATCAGAAAAGGCTTACGCTTTAACTTAATATCCAGCATACCATTAGCATCAGTCACGCCAGTTGCCACTAATTGTTTTACATAATCATAATATTCAACAGAAGCGCCGGCAACAGGCTTTGCAGTGATCAAATTGCTTACAAAAGCGTGCGACGTTTTATCATCATCCTGTTTATATATCAAGCCAAGATCAGATGCTAGAATATTTCTGCTGACCGCCTTACCATTGTAATAATTATCATCACAAGGGGTGTATTCTTCACTGTAATAATCCCAATGATCATAGCCCTCTCCAAATTCATAACCTCCCCATTCATTTTCATTCCAATCATCTTTCTCTTTTAATGATGCCGTTTGTCCGTTACTTTCAGCAGGAATTGGATCACAATTACAAAGCGCGTAGGACTTATTATACTTGATGCTTATCCTGTATATCGCTCCCGGCTCAGGAGCAATGAGCTTTCCAAGATCAATCACAAAAGTATTCCATTGTTTGAGATTCATTTTTTTATCGTAATTCAAAGCAATCATTTTTTCAGCAACTACTTTTCCGACACGTTTTAATCCGTCATTACCATCAAGATTATTAACCTGAAGGAACTGATGAACATTATTTTCAAAGATCTTTGTCACACGGACATCAACAGCCTTTAAACTGATAGCTTCGAAAGGAAAGATCAAACCGTTTGAGTTTGGAAGAATGCTTCCGCGGCCATTAATGCGCGCCAATGGGCGGGGTTCTTCAAACTGCAGATTGTCGGTATAAGCAAGATTCATTTTATACCCTTTGAAATTTTTCACCCCAGTGGTAACAGTGAGCAATTTATCTCCCTCTAAACGGTTTCCTAAAAACACTTTCACATGATTGGTTTCAATCCTATATGTAAGCTCATTCATACCCTGTATAGTGATAATCCCTTTTAAATTCTGATTATATTGTATGGGATCGCTGAAAGTCAAATCAACATACTGATCACCATCATCAATTACTTTGGCATCAGTTACCGAAAAATCACCCAATGAAGGCACATTTATCTCCTGGCTTCCTGTATTCATGCTTTTTATTGATTCTCCATTCCAGCTGACAATTACTTTACCTGCTTTTCCTTTCCGCTCAATACTATCAACATAATAATAAAATTCATTACCATTATAACTATAACTGAGTTGTATTGGTAGAGCTTTTCCATTTTGCGTAACAGTAATTACTTTTCTAATCGAGGCCGTATCTTCATAATCAGATGTTGTAATTCTGCCTGTAAGCTTTTGCCACTCTATATTGTAATCATCATAACTGCGTAGCCCGTCTGTCGTCACAAATAAATTCTGAGCATAAGTCGACATTTGAAAATTGAATGTTTCAAGACCTGCATCAACTTTTGCAACATTTTTCAAACTGAATTCTGCATCATAAAATTGATTTGGAGGGAGCGCTTCATCAGGAATGAACTCAATCACCCTGTCGCTTTTCCATACAGCATGCCCTTTGATCTCGGGCTCAAAAGAAAAAGCATCTGCAAGCAAGGATGAGTCAGGAAGCTGTGAAGCAGCATAAACAGCTATTGAATCCGCTGTTTTTGATCCTGAAATGGCTGCGGAAGCCGTGGCTTCATTTACTCCGTGAGCCAACTCAATCTTGATGGCTGTTTTGCGTGATACCATCCCGGAAGTATACCCTGAAATGTACTTCGCGAAAGCTGGATTTGTTTTAAGGATCTTTGGCCGTGAATTAATACAGGCGTTTAACAAAATAATACAGATCACAGCTATTGCCGATAGCTGAAGAAGGATGGGTGATTTAGTTTTAGTTTTCATTTTTGTTTTTATTTATACGACAAAGGTGCATGCAATAAAAATCAAAAAATGGGTGCTTTTATAGTGTGCCGGAGTTTATCTATTATGTGCTGGAAATATTCAATTATTTGATTATTTAAATAAACATTAGGAGGGATTAATGAAGCCAATGCAAAATCACATCCGCAATTTATGAAATAATAATTCAAAAATTTTAGCTACTGTGTTCGATTGATAAAACAAAAATAAATGAGTTATAGCCTTTTCATTTGGGCGTTCCCCTTCTTAAAAAAGAAGGGGCGGGCTTTTCGCTTCAATCTTTTTGTTCGTTCCTCACAAAAAGGATTTCCGCTGCAATCCCTAACGCAGCATTGCCTGAGAAAGAGCCTTTATGAATCCATTGAACAGCCGCTGACCACAAGTAGGTGTGGTATATTCTCCACCGAAACTTTAGTATTATTATTAATGACACAGCAACACAAGCTTAATCTATGATGCAATTAAATATAGAAATTTTTGCCGCCTATTTCTTCCTTACTTTATTCTTGTTTTCCAATACTTCAATTACTTCCTTTTGCGATTTTCGTATTTGCAGCATCATTCATTTTATTTTTTATTTTTTCGCTTTAAAGATTCCAGTTTTTCTTCTGTAAGCATATTTACTTTTTCAAGAAGTTCACACCTTTTCTCCAGTTCGACCATTTGTTTTTTACAAACTTTCAATTCCTCCAGTAAGAGTGCCGTCTTTCCAAAACCTGCTAATTCTTCTTTTCCCATTTGCAATTGCTCGTTACTGTAATACCTGAAAAAATTATGGTCAAGCACTTTGCTTATTTGCTGTAGAAGAGCTGTATCAATTGTTTCTCTTTTAAAAATCTTGTATGCTATATCCCTGCTTCTATTAATACGCGAGGCAAAATCTGTTACCGAAATAGGAGAATTGTCTACAACTTCTTTGATCCTTTTACCAATATGAACCTTTGCCATAAAACAAAATTCATGTTTTTAGCCGGTAGAGTGAGCAAATGAAAGTAGTCATTATAATTACATAGTGTATTATATTTTAATACATTTGTGAAAACGTTTGTAATTTGTATTCACTTAAAAAACAATTATCATGAAAAAATTTATTTACATGATGTTTTGGCGTAGGGAAAGTAACAGGTGGTTTACATTAATTAATGACGATGATGCATATAAAAAATGGCAATATGCTTTGAAGCAATATCAGCTATTTGCAATAGAATACACAAAATCAAATTAACAATATAAAAAATATATCCTATGAAAACAAAACTCTTGTTTACACTTTTTGCCGTTACAGTCGCCGTATCTAGCACTACAGCTCAATACACTAAACTTCTTGATTTTACGGGTCTTGCAAATGGAAGAGCCCCTATGGGTTCTTTGATTTCTGATGGAACCTTTCTATATGGAATGATACCTTTGGGTGGTACAGACGATATGGGAGTCATTTTTAAAATAAAGCAAGATGGGACGGGGTATTCCAAACTTCTTGATTTTAATGGCACAAATGGCAAGAATCCCTACGGAACTTTCTTTTATGATGGAACATTTCTCTATGGAAACGCATATGAAGGAGGCTCTGGCAATTGTACGAATGGCTGTGGAATCGTCTTCAAAATAAAACCCGATGGAACCGGGTATTCCAAACTTTATGAATTTACAGGCGGAACAAATGGAAATTCTCCATTTGGCGACCTTATTTCCGATGGAACCTTTTTGTATGGAGCATCTGGGGGTGGCACAAACAATATGGGAGTCCTCTTTAAAATAAAGCCTGATGGGACAGGGTATTCAAAATTGTACGACTTCGTTGGTACTTTAAATGGAGTATCCCCCCTTGATCTTATTTCTGATGGTACTTTTTTATACGGAGTGACTGGTGGCGGAGGAATAGGTACTTCTTGCGGGGCTGGAGGATGTGGCACTGTTTTTAAAATAAAACCCGATGGAACTGGATACTCCAAGCTACTTGATTTTACAGGAATTACAAATGGCCGAACACCTCCTTGTAAACTTATTTCTGATGGAATTTTTCTGTATGGGATGACACAACTAGGGGGCACTGATAGTGCTGGAACCATCTTTAAAATAAAACCCGACGGAACAGGATATTCTAAACTGCTTGATTTTGCAGGCATTACAAATGGAAAAAATCCAACGGGTTCTCTTATTTATGACGGAATCTTTCTGTATGGAATGACAATTGGTGGCGGCATTAACAATTGTGGGGTACTTTTTAAAATAAAATCCGATGGAACGGGGTATTCAAAGTTACTTGATTTTGCAGGCATCGCAAATGGAAGTGGACCTAAAGGAGCTCTTTTTTCCGATGGTGCATTTCTGTATGGAATGACATCCATGGGTGGCACGAATAATTTGGGAACAATATTTAAATACGGAATTGCAACTGGTATAGCAGAGAATGATTTGGCAAGTAATATTAACATTTACCCAAACCCCTTCAGTTCTCAAACCACCATTACATTTGCTCAAGAACAAAAAAACACTTCCATACAAATAATGGATGTATTAGGTAAGGAATTAAAAACACTAAGTTTTACAGGCAAACAATTAATAATTGAAAAAGGAGAGATGAAAGAAGGCACGTATTTCCTAAATATAAAAACTGAACAAGGAATTGTATCGAAGAAAATTATTATCAATAAATAATTGACGTCAACTGTTAAAAAACAGCGCGATTCTGAAAAGTCAAAACAAATAAGTGGGAAAAATTAAAAATCTAAATACAGAAAAAAAACAATTCTAATGGGAAACGTAAACAATAATTCAGCAGGTTTAAATGATATTGAAAACCTTATATTTAAGGCATTTGAGGAAACAAAAGAAGAGTCCTGTAAATTTCCAAAAGGCCATGAAAACAGCAGTGTTAAATGGATAACTAAAACAATCAAAGAGCGGGTTGGGGAGATTGGGCGCACAAACAAATTTGAAGTAGCTTCTACAAACCATGGCGGCGAGTGGCATTATGATTTAACTTGGTACAAAAATAATGAAGCTGGTTATTTGGAAAAAGTAGTTCTGGCTCTTGAAAGTGAATTAAGTGTCAGAAACCCAAAGGGGCTCAATGATTTTGAGAAACTCCTTGTTTCGAATGCAGATAATAAAGTGTGGATTTGTTTTGCAAAAGGGAATTTCAACTACCCAAAAAATGTAAACGAACTTATTGAAAAGTTTGACAGCTCTGTTAATTCATACGTAAATTTAACATCTGGTTCAAGAGTGCTTATTTTAATTTGGGAAGATTACATGGAAGGGAAAATTCACCCGCATTTAATTGTTAAACAATAAAATAAGGGCAAAGGGCAATTATTCAAAACAACAAATCTGGTTGCCAGTTCTTTTCAAGAAATTGGCAAAGCACAACTGATAATCGCTATTACTTTATTTTTAAGTTTGCCAACATCATCTTTTTTTCAGTCCCGTTGTTATTATTGGTTTATGTATAATAAATTCGGCGATTCCAGGTTCTGCAGGCCCGTTTAAAAATCAGCCCATGATTTTATTTTTTTATTATTTCTAAAAGTCTTTTTGGGTCTTGCCGATTATCCCAAAATGCTGTAATGATTAACTTATCTTTGGTCAGCTTATAATAAATGCTAAAATGACCCATAGCAGATTCTCTAGTATCAGGATAAGTCGTAGGTTTAAATGATTCCGGAAGTTTTAAAATAACTTGTATCCGGACTGCGGTTAACTTGATTAATTTCTCAGCAAAACTTGTTGAGCCATTATGCTTTGTCCAATATCTTAAAATCTCTCTTCTCTGTCTTGATGCTGTCTCGGTCCAAACTATAGTTCTTTTAACCATTTCAAATCTTCTTTGTCTAGTTTGGTTTGAGAAATTAATTTTCCGTTTTTAATATCCTCGTCACTTAATTGGAGCATTAATATTTGCTCCTCAGATAATTCCACGATGTCCTTGTCGGCAGAACTTGTCTTAACTAACTGATAAAGCGCTGATAGATAGTCTTTATTAGTAATTGTCAAAAGTTTGTCGATGATGTTATTTCTTAAGATGTCGGTCGTACTCATTGGTCTAAAGTTTTCTCAAATATCGTCATTTTCTGTCTTTCTACGAAATGTTAAATAATATTTCTTTGTCGAACTAGGAAATATGAATGTTTTCTCGGTTTTTCGTGCCATTGCCACCAACGAGTGGATATGCGATGAGCGGATTAACGAAGAAGTATTTGTCCGCAGAGACAAATGCTTGTTTGGAAAGCCACACACGAAATGTACTAAAATGCCCGCTTATAGCATAGCCAATGATATTTGCAGGGCATTTATTTCTTTCTGTTGTCGTTTAATTGTCCACAAGTCGGCAAACACAGGTCGAACCGTTTTGGTTTGATTTTATTTTCTGCGTAATTGTCTACAGGTCAGCAAACACAGGTCAAACCGTTCTGGATTGATTATTCTTTATGCATAATTGGTCAGTTAGCTGTTTGGCTTTCTTTTTTTCGGCTATTCTTTGTCGTAAAGTATTTCTTTTAGAACATAAACGTCAACTGTGTCGTTTCCGAAATTCAAGTTGTAACGCCCTTTTCCTTTGCTATGCAGTTTAGGCTTTTTACCATTTACTTCTTTTGCCATATTTTCAAAATCTCCAACTTCCCAACAAATAACTTTGTGAAAACTTTCGCTTGGATGACTCCACTGGAAAAGTTTTGCTAAAGTATAAACGCCTTCCGCCCATTCAATTTTGCTTGTTCCTTTTGATTTAAGTTCAATTATTAAATCAGTTCCATAGTTTGCATTATAGCCGCCAACCGTAAAATCTATTTCAGGATGTTTTGCAGAAACCATTGATTGCAAGAGCAAAATGGTTTCTGCTTCATTTGTAGGTTCTTTTATTAATAGATTTTGGAAATCAGTTTTTATGCTTTTTCTCCTTTTATATTTATTGATAGTTTCTTCTAACTGATTAATTCTTTCTTCATCTTTTTTCTTTCTTTCTTCCTGTTTTTTTTCTTCTTTTTCTTT
>CAISYK010000089.1 GCA_903889605.1 uncultured Bacteroidota bacterium | reverse complement strand
ATATTTTGAAAGAATAAACGATAGGCTTGTTCTTAAAATTGCACTCAATAAAAAAAGACGAGCGTGGTTCTCGGGATTGTGGAACTTTTCTAAAGAATATAATTTCCCGTTTCAATTTTCTAATGCGTAATCTGGGTTAAAAATAAAAGAGGCTTATTTTAAGCCTCTTTTATTTTTATTAAAACCTCCAAAATAAAATTATCGTGTTTTAACAATCCGTAAAGTTTTAGTCACATTTCCCTGGGTGATTGTAAGTAAGTATATACCTTCTTTTAATTCATGTCCAAAGGTTATCGAAGAGTTTGCAGCGGTATTATCATTGGTGAAAACTAATCTGCCGGTAATATCACTTACCTTAATAGTTGATGGGGCATCATTGTAAGATGTAATTAAAAGGTTGAAATTGTTTTCTGAAGGATTAGGATAAACCGTTACAGATAAGTTATCATTATTTTGGGCATCTGCATTTCCGTTGGCGGAAATAACGGCAGATCTTGCAGAAAAACATGAATTATTTCCATCATTCCAATTCCAGTTGGTATATTCACTTTCCACTTCCTTTCCAATAAACATTCCTTTCATCAATATACGTGATGTACAAGTCCCTTTTGTTTCTATTTCACCTTTTGAATAAATTGAACCGGTAAAAATACTTCCTTTGTTTAAGTGGGCTTTTTCATCGCAATAAATTACAACACCTTTTCCTGAAGAATTAAATATTGTGTAATCACCGAGTTCAATATCACCGCATACTCTTATTTCTGTACATCCGCTGAACTCGATCTTAGAATTTGAACCAGTAGTTAAGCTTTTGATATAAACAACCGGCTGAGTGAAAATAGCAGTAGCATTATTTCCAACTGAAATTACACTGTAAATTGAATCATCCAGATTTGCTGCAGCATTGTTTGCAACAGTCTTGTTTCTGATTGATTGACTGCAGCTTTCTGAATTGTCATTATTATGCCCCTTAGGCTTTTCCGAATTGCCTTCACAATATGGATTAGTTTTATAAGAAGGCAAAATAACAGAAAGCGGGGAATACAATTTGTTAGTTACAACACTTGTAGGATTGATATCAATATCAGCCGCTTTTGCAAAAGTACTGATGCCGGTAATCTTAGAATTGTTTTCCACTTCAATTTCACCATTCATATTTGTAACACCAACTCCGCCTGACTGCACATAAGTGAAATTTTTAAATTCTGCTTCTTCAGATGCAATTATTGCATAAGATGAAAGTAAATTTTCTGATACATAAGCATTGGTATATGATGCAGAGGCAGTACAACCATTGTTATTAGTGACTGTAACGGAGTTTGTTCCGGCATAATAAACATTTTTTGAAGGATTTGTTTCACCGGTATTCCATAAATAACTAACAACTTGTGAAGTATTTGCATTTAATACAACAGTACTGCCTTGCCAAAAGTCCGGCAGCACACCTTCTGATATTGAAACTGTCGGGACACTGCCAACAACTATTAAAGTTGACTGACAAGAAGATACATTTCCGCTGTTATCTATTACTTTTAGAGTAATTAAATTAGCCCCAATATTGGCACAAGTAAAAGTATTTGGTGTAACAGTAATGCTGGCAATTGAAACGTTGTCATAACTGCCGTTATTAATATCGTTTGTAGTAATTTGTGCTGTACCGTTAGATAATGTAACAGATGCATTTTTACAAATAGCTGTCGGCGGAATAATATCTGCTTCTGGTAATGTTACTAATGCCGCAGTAGAAGCGCTGCAGCCTTTACTGTCCATAATAATATAAGAATAAGTACCGGCAGTTAAAACATTAAAGTTTCCTGTTCCGGTATATGGAGAAGTTCCTCCTACAGCTGAAACAGTTATTGTTAAAGAATTTACAGATGAAAATGCAGTTGGTAAAGCATTCACAGTAAGTATTCCAAGGTTTGATATTACAACTGTCCCGCAGACACCGCTTACTAAACAACGATATTTATTTCCATTCAATCCATTTGCAGCTGCTGTGATGTTTAATGTATTTGATGCAGTTCCGCTGTATGGCGCGATATTGCTTAAGTTTACAAATGAAGCACCTTGGCTTACTTGCCATTGGTATGTTAAGCCTGATCCAATTGCTGCTGCTGCAAAAACCGTATTAGCGCCTGCGCAAATGCTGCTGTTGATCGGCTGAAAAGTAATACTTGGAGGAAGACTTCCAATAACAGTCAAAGTAGACTGACAAGTAGAAACATTTCCGCTGCTGTCTTTAACAGTAAGAGTAATTATATTAGCACCAATATTTGCACATGTAAAAGTATTTGGTGTAACAGTAATGCTGGAAATTGAAACGTTATCATAACTGCCGTTATTAATATCGTTTGCAGTAATTTGGGCTGTACCATTTAATAATGTTACGGAAGCATTTTTACAAATAGCTGTCGGCGGAATAATATCTGCCAGGGGGATTGTTACTAATGCTGAAGTCGAAGCGCTGCAGCCTTTGCTGTCCATAATAGTATAAGAATAATTACCCGCTGTTAAAACATTGAAGTTTCCTGTTCCGGTATATGGAGAAGTTCCGCCAACTGCAGAAACAGTTATTGTTAATGAATTTACAGATGAAATCGCAGTAGGTAAAGTATTCACGGTAAGAGTTGCCGGGTTTGATATTACTACAGATCCGCATGCACCGCTTACTAAGCAGCGATATGTATTTCCATTTAATCCATTTGCAGCGGCAGTAATGCTTAAGGTATTTGATGTCGTTCCGCTGTAAGGATTGATATTGCTTATGTTTGCAAAGCCTGCTCCCTGACTTACCTGCCATTGGTAGGTTATACCCGATCCAAATGCAGCTGCTGCAAAAACGGTATTAGCACCTGCACAAATGCTGCTGTTGATTGGATTAGCAGTAAAACTTGGCGGAATACAAGGAGTGCATCCGGAAATATAACATCCGCCAGTAAATAAGATTCCAGTATTGCCTCCCATATTTTGGCTGCTAACTGGCGCTAAACCTGCATTAAATGTTGCCCCTCCCGATGCGTTAATATCGGAAAGACGAACATAATCCCAGCATATAGTGCCGCTTGTTTTTGAAATATTTGCGGCAGCCCCATTGATGCTTGACTGAATTCGAATGGGTAAGGCTCCTGTTCCCTGCGCACAAATATCTCCTCCGGCAAGTATAGTTTGAGTTTCGCCGGATTTAAGTGTATATGTATATCCTGGCGACAATTTTAAAAAATTAAACGTATTGCTGCCTAAGATATCTGCATTTTTAGCTATTGAAACATTATTACAAATATTATTGTAATACATAACAGCATTTGCGGCAAAAGAAACATCATGAAAAGTTCCGCCCTGAATAACTCCATCACCGCCGAAAGAAACATCATTAATGGTATTGTTATCGATGATCTTACCTAATCCTGCGCCAATAAAAAATATATTATTATAGGCAAATCCTCCGCCGTTAAACTCCTGCTGACCTCCGCTTGTACCAATACCATTGATACTGGAAGTTCCCGCATTAACAGTCATCCCGGTATGATTAACATTCCAAACAGCACCATTGAATGACAGGTTAAAAGCGGATGAACCCATATTAAGCGTTCTTGCAGAAGAAGTTATAGAACTAAAGGCATAAGCATTTACCGTTTGATTGTTGGTGGATAAAGTCCCATTATTAAGATAGATCCAATAGCTGCATTTCATCTCATCCTGCAGAGTCCAGCTGCCGCCAATACCGTTAAATGTTAATGATGTATTTATCACTTTACCAGCAGTTGTTATAGTTTTGCCAGCAGCTGTTGACTCAAAAACAAGAGGTCCTGTAAAATCAAGATTCATTCCTGCTGAAAGAGTTAATGAGCCGTAAATTGCCAATTTATTTGAATAATTTCCATACAATGACGGATTATTGGTAACTCCTGTCCATATCATATTATTGACTAATGCTGCAGGAATATTGATTGTAACTATTTGTCCGGTTTGGGAAAAAGAATTAGCGTCAAAAAAAACATTATCTAAAGTTGTTGGCGAGCAGCCGGCTGCAGGTCCTCCGCTAATATTTGACCAATGATTTCCGTCATTCCAATTGCCTCCATTGCCTACCCAAAATAAATTTTTAGAAGAAAGAGTTGGAGTTATACTTGATGTCCATCCTGTATTATTTCCTAGGTCATTGGAATTATCTGCTGTAAATGAGGCACCTCCGGCAGCATTTATGTCTTTTAAAGAAACAAACGAAAGTGTTACAGCGCCTGTCGCTTTATTAATGTTTGTTTGAGTTCCTGGAGTACTTGATTTCAGGTCAATAAGAGCCCCGCAGTTTCCTGATGCAGTCATTGAGGTATTTATTGTTTGAGTTGCTCCAGCGGCAAGTGTATATGTATAACCCGGAGTTAATACTAAAT
Source organism: uncultured Bacteroidota bacterium (assembly GCA_903889605.1). GTDB lineage: Bacteria > Bacteroidota > Bacteroidia > 2-12-FULL-35-15 > 2-12-FULL-35-15 > 2-12-FULL-35-15. The sequence continues at coordinate 2,152 of CAISYK010000089.1, read as the reverse complement.
TATTAAAGTTATTACTGCCTAAGATATTCGCATTTTTAGAGAAGGTTATACTATTGCAGATATTATTGTTATATATAGTGGCATTTGCAGCAAAAGAAACATCATGAAAAGTTCCCCCTTGAATAAATCCATCAGCACCGAAAGCTACATCATTAAGAGTGTTTCCGTCTATTATTTTTGCTAATGCAGCTCCGATAAAAGAAATGTTATGATATATAAAACCTCCGCCGTAAAAATCCTGCTGACCGCCTGTAATACCTATACCATTGATTGTAGATGAGCCGGCATTAATGGTAATTCCTGTATTATTTATATCCCATACAGCACCGTTAAAATTGAGATTAAAAATAGAGGTGCCCATATTTAGAACCCTTGCAGAAGAAGTTATAGAACTCAAAGCATAAGCACTTACCTTCTGATTGTTGGTGTTAAGGGTGCCGTTGTTAAGATAAATCCAATAGCTGCATTTCAATTCGTCCTGCAGAATCCAACTGCCTCCAACACCATTGAAAGTTAATGATGTATTTAATGTTTTTCCGGCCGAAGTTATTGTTTGACCTGAAGTGTTAGCCTCAAAAACAATTGAACCTGTATAATTAAAAGTCATTCCAGGGTCAAGATTTAAAGACCCGTATATTTTCAATGCATTCGTATAATCTCCATAAAGTTCTGGATTATTGGTCACACCAGTCCAAACCATATTATTAACAAATGCGGTTGGAACATTTATCGTTACTGTTTGCCCTCCAGCAGAAAAAGAATTAGCATCGAAAAAAACATTGTCTGCTGGTGTAGGAGAACATCCTGCCGGGGGACCGCCGCTTACTGCAGACCAATGATTGCCGTCATTCCAATTGCCGCCATTTCCTATCCAAAATAAATTTTTGGATGTGAAAGAGTTTATTGTCCAGCCTGAATTATTACCTAAATCATTTGAATTAGCAGCAGTAAATACTGCACCGCCGGTACCATTTATGTCTTTTAAATTAACATTAGACAGTGTAATATTACCAATCGTTTTTTTTATGTATGTCTGGCTGCCAGCCAAAGTAGATTTTATGTCAATCAGAGAACCGCAGCTGCCATTGGCGGTCATTGCATTGTTAATAGTTTGTGTAGATCCGGATTTTAGGGTATAGGAAAACCCAGGTGATAAAATTAAATTGTTAAAAGTATTACTGCTGGCAAAGTTCCCGTTTTTAGAAATTGTAACATTGTTATAGGTACTGTTACTGGTGAGATATGCGTTGGCAGCAAAAAAAACATCGTTAAAAGTACAAATGCCTTGAATATATCCATCAGCTGCAAAAGAAACATTATTTATTATGCTGCTGCCATTTATTTTTCCGGATTGGGTTCCTGTAAAAAAAATATTATTATATGTAAATCCTCCGCCGTAAAAATTCTGAGCTCCTCCGCTGACAGCAGTTCCTTTGATAGTAGATGCAGAAGCATTAAGTGTCATTCCTGTAGGATTTATATTCCACATCGTACCATAAAAGGACAAGTTGAAGGTAGATGAACCCATATACAGCGCCCTTGTGGAAGAAACAGATGAAGTGAAAGCAAATGCATTTACAGTTTGATTATTGGTATTTAAGGCGCCGTTGTTTAGATACATCCAATTTGTAGTAAGCTGATCAGCCAATGTCCAGCCTCCGCCAATACCGTTAAATGTTAAAGAAGTATTTAATATTTTGCTTGCTGTAGTTATTGTTTGACCTGCTGTAGTTGCTTCAAAGCTTATAGGTCCGATGAAATTGAATACCATATCTGACGAAAGCGTTAGGGAACCATATATTTTTAATTTGTTGGCAGAATTCCCATAAAATGCAGGAGTATTTGTGACGCCGGTCCATGTCATATCAGCACATTGAACAAACGGCTGGTCAATAGTTAAAGTCTGGCCTGCGGATGTAAATGATTGAGAGTCAAAAAAAACATTATCGGTTGATTGAGGCACTTGAGTGTAAAATGCGGACCCGCCTGAGACAGTGGCCCAATGGGAAGCAAAATCAGACCAGCTGCCGGAACCGCCTACCCAAAAATAATTTGATGCATTTGATGTTGCCCCTGACAAAATAATTAAAGCAAATAGAGTAATTTTTTTTTTCATTTTTTATTTAATTATTTATGAATTAAAAACATTGCT
>CAISYK010000088.1 GCA_903889605.1 uncultured Bacteroidota bacterium | reverse complement strand
TTTACGGTTTTAGCTAAAATTTACATTAGAACTAATCTATTACAATAAAACTACAGACTTTATTTTGGCAGAATATTTTACTGTTATTCTAATAAAATAAAATTATGAAAAAAATCATACTTTTCTATATTTGCCTTTTCTCCATCAGCATTAGTTTCAGCCAGACTTCCAAATTAAAGTCTATTATTTATGATTTTGATGGCTTAGACATTGGCCAGACAGATCTTCCTGATGGAGATTATAAAAATTTCGACCTGTCGTATCATGTGGCGGCTAATCCTCTTACAGCAAGCGACATGCTTGGTGACCGCGTGCTGCAGCTTGATCTTAACTGGTCCGGCGGAACTGGAGAGTTCGGTAAAGGCATTACCAAATATATACAGCTGGATATTACCGCTGACCGATTTAATTTTTATTGTTATAATCCATTGTCAAATTACTCAAGCGGCCAAGCGGATGTTATTATTACTGAAGATGATAACCAGAATGGTATTTATGAAAGCCCATTGGATGATAAATGGGTGAGCTCAGTTACGATTCCCAGATCCGCAGAATGGCAGCTGATCAGCATTCCCCTCAATGCTTTTACTGATGGTAATTCAGGGGGCAATGGTATTTTTGATGCGGGTTATATTGGAAATGCCGGAAAAATTTTTAACATAAGCCTGCTGTTTCACAGAGCTCCTGGCGTTACTAACCTTGAAACATTTTTTATTGATATGCTTTGTTTTTCCCAAGGGACATTGCCGCATGGAAGCACGATACTTGACCTTCCTGCGAAAGCAACAGGCGGCAGGTGTTTACTTGGCAGTTATGCATACAGGTCGCCAGCTGATTCTGTACCGCCGGAAGTTGAAGCGATGTTCCCTGCAGTTAATAAGCTGAAATACGTAAACATTTTCATGCCTTTCGCCTATTCCGGCATTACAGCCGATGTTCTGCCGGGCAATGCTCTGCAGCGGCTTATCAATAAAGGCTGCCGGCCGCTCATCACATGGGAAATGATGTATACAGCATTTGCTTCGATTGATCCTGTGCAGCCGCGCCTGAACCTGATTACCAATGGCTCATTCGACGGCTATATTGATGCTTTTGCGGCCCAGGTTAAAACATATTCCGACACAGTTATTATGCGGCCTTTTCATGAATTTGATGGAAACTGGTATCCATGGTCTGTTGATTTGAATAGTCAGAATCCGAATAATTTTATCATGGCTTATCGTTATATTGTTGACAGGTTCAGGGCGCAAGGCGCCACGAATGTATTGTGGCTCTTTAGTCCTAATTCTGCACCAACGCCTAATGCAGGTTACAATTGGCTTGTGGATGCATATCCCGGAGACAATTATGTTGATCTTGTTGGAACCAGTCTTTACAATCATCCGCTTGCTGGTGTACCGCCCTGGAAATCTTTCCGCACTCTGTTCACAGAAGTTTATTATTATATGACAGCATATTTTCCTTCAAAACCTTTTATTATATGTGAATCCGCCTGCAGGGAAAGGTACGGCACAGAGCCTGTTTCTTCTCAAACAAAAGCAGAATGGATATGCGCTATGGACAATGATCTGCAATCCTTGTTCAGCAAAGTTCGGGGGCTGATATTTTTAAATACCAATAAGGAGCATGACTGGAGAATTAATTCTTCATTTGCTGCTAAGGAAGCTGTTAGAACCTGTATCTGGGAAGACCCATATTACGATGCCATTCCGCTTGGTGTCCAAAATGTTTTTAATGAAAATAATTTGAGGGTATTTCCTAACCCGTTTATCAACAAATTGAATATTGAATTTGCCGGAGTAGAAGGAGAAGCGTCAATCAGTGTTTATGATCTGCTGGGCCGTGAAAAATGGAGTAGTAAAATTCATAATAATATCAGCATTGGAGAGGATTTTTTACCTGGAATCTATATTCTTGAAATTAAAAATGTAAATTTTTGCAGGAAAATAAAAGTAGTTAAACAATAATAATTCAAGTATATTTAATGCAGCATTTTACGGAAGATTGCAAATGGCATGAGGCCAATTTTCACTGCAAAATAATAATGAATAGCGGATTTGATCCGTTTTTTAAAAAAATGAAGTGAAGATTTAAATCAACCCTCTTGCTTTCAATTCTAAATATTTATTTATAGTATTAACAGAAAGTTTCAATGGATCTGTTAAAATACAATGAATACCGTATTTCTCAAGTTCTTTTACAATCAATTTCTTTTCGTAAGCAAATTTTTGAGCAATGGTTTTATTATAAACATCTTCAGTAGTCACTGCAGGTTTATCTATAAATTTTTGCAGCTCTGTGTTTTCAAAAAATATTACAACAAGCAAATGATCTTTTGCCAGTCTGCGCAAATATTTCAATTGTCGCTGTAAGCCTGATACACTCTCGAAATTTGTATACAGCAATAATAAACTTCGCTGATTTATTTTTGTTTTTATGTTTATATATAATTTTTCGAAATCACTTTCCAGATATCCTGTTTTTTGATTGTAAAGCAATTCTAATATTTTTTGAAGCTGCGCATTCCTGCGTTCCGCCGGTAAAATAGACTGTACCTTATGTGAAAAAGTAATAATGCCGGCTTTATCTTGTTTAATAATTGCAATATTTGAAATAACCAGGCTTGCATTTATTGCATAATCAAGTAAACTCAAACCTTCAAACGGCATTTTCATTACACGTCCCATATCAATAACAGAATACACCTGCTGTGACTTTTCATCCTGATATTGATTAACCATCATCTTGTTTTTACGTGCCGTTGCTTTCCAATTTATTGTTCGGAAATCATCACCAGAAACGTATTCTTTAATTTGGTCAAACTCCGCATTACTGCCTATTTTACGAATTTTTTTTATACCTGCATTTGTTAAGTTATTAGATATGGCAAGTAATTCATATTTACGCATCTGCAAAAATGATGGGTATACAGGTACAACCATATCCTGAGAAAAGCGGTATCGTTTTTGAACCAGGCCGATTGGGCTTTTAGCGAAAACATTTATTGCTCCAAAGCTGTATTCACCTCGTTTTACCGGATGAATAATATATTCTAATGTTTTATTTTTCCCAGGCCCAATTGTCAAATTAAATTCCTTATCGCGAGCCTGAAATTGAAACGGCATTTCATCAATTATATTTATGCGCGCAGGAAACACATAACGGTTTTCTAAAACAATTCTTATAAAATTATCATCTCCATTTGATAATTTATCTAAAGTATTCCGTACACCGTTGATGACATTTTTATTCGAATAAAGAATAATTAAATCTGCGGTTAAAAAAATTGGAATAATAAGCAAACCATATTCTGCAAAGGGCGCAATAATGGGAAAGAAAAAGCCAAAAACGAGAAATACAACTTCGCCTGCAATAACAAAGTAAAGCGGGTTTGTAAAGAATATAGAAAGTCCCGCCCAGCCTCCGCGAAGAGGAGCTGAAGGAGCTTTATCAGAATCGTTTTTTTTCACAAAAAAGTCTAAGTATTGATTTGTTTTTTTAAGTGACAAGTACTATATAATTATTAACTAATTGCTGTCTATTACTAATTGCCTATTACCTATTACCAAATGACCAATGAACTAATAAACCAATGACCAATGACCATAACCTACCTCGGCACTTCAATTTGTTCAACAATTAGTTTTATAACATCCTTTGAAGAAATACCTTCCATTTCTTTTTCAGGAGTGAGCATTATACGGTGCTTTAATACTGGGGCCGATACAAATTTTATATCATCCGGTGTAACAAAATCACGGCCACGCATCGCTGCAATGGCTTTTGATGCAGATAGTATAGACAATGATGCCCTTGGTGATGCACCTAAATATATGGATGCATTATTCCTTGTTTGATTTACAATTTTTGCTATATATGATATTAAATTCGCATCAATATGCAGTGAACTTACTTTTCCCCTGAAATCCTTTACATTGGCTGCATTTATTACTGCATTAACACTGTTTAAGTCTACTGTGTTTTTTCTTGCGTGATATTCTGAAATAATTTTAATTTCATCTTCAAGGGAAGGATAATCTACTTCTATTTTAAAAATAAATCTGTCAAGCTGCGCCTCAGGAAGCCGATACGTGCCTTCATGCTCAATTGGGTTCTGTGTTGCTAATACAAGAAAGGGAGCTGTCAGCGGATACGTTTTTCCATCAACTGTAATCTGGCGTTCTTCCATAGCTTCAAATAATGCTGATTGTGTTTTTGCCGGAGCGCGGTTGATTTCGTCAATTAATATAATGTTTGAAAACAAAGGCCCTTTTTTAAATTCAAACTCAGAAGTTTTAAGGTTAAAAATGCTTGTACCTATAATATCCGAAGGCATTAAGTCGGGGGTGAATTGTATGCGTGAAAAGCCTATCGCCATTGTTTTTGAAAGCAATTTAGCTGTTAATGTTTTTGCAACACCAGGTACACCTTCAATTAGTACATGTCCATCAGCAAGGATAGCGGCGATAAGGAGTTCGATCATATCATCCTGACCCACAATTATTTTGTTGACCTCACGCTTAATACTGCTGACAGCTTGCTGTAAGTCATTTAAATCAACCCGATTTTGAAATACCTGTTCTTCCATTTTTTTAGTTCATTGGTTTGTTAGTCTTTTCTTATTGGTCTTTGATTTTTAGTTGCTTCTGCATCAATTTTATCGGCAGATTGTTAATGCCCGCACATCTGCATAAAGCAAAATCAGTTTACCGTTTGCTGTTTTTCTGAAATTCTTCAATCATCATATTTAATTTTAAAAGTTCTTGTTGTGTTATTGTTTGTTTAATACTTAAATCAGAAAAGTAATAAAATAAGTCATGTACCTTTTGTTCTTCAATACCCGAAAGGTTTGCAATACGCATAATAAATGAGTCATCGTAGATTGTAGTTTTTGTTTGAAAAGCAGTTCGGATATGCTCCAGGAAATAAACGATTTTTTTATCTGCAATGTTTTTATGATTCCCGGTTTGATAATACAAAGTACCAACTATATCAACAAACTGCAGAGTAGTATTTTTGAATGGTTCAATAACAGGTATAATTCGCTGCTTTCGTTTGGCTCCGAAAATCATGAATAAAATAAGTGATAAAATCAGCAAATAGTAAGCCTTTAGTAATAATGGATTGTTAAAAATGACACGTAACGGACTATCGCTTTTAACATTACCTGCTTTATAATATTCGTCCCAAATGGTTGCCTGGTTTGGTAAATAGGAAAGTGCCTTGTAAACATAGGAATAATTTAGGTTCACAAAATGGTAGTTGCTGAATGCTTCAGGGAGAGTATTTACAAATATTTGCCCCTTACCAATTTTAAATTTAATAAAATTTATTCTGTTATTTTCGCTGCTTCCTAAAACAATGCTTTTTGCAGTATCAAAAGAGTTGAAGCTCGAGCCTTCGATTCCTTTATTATAAGCATACCAGCTGTTTTTTTTTAACGAGGGATTTGTAAAATTAATTTTTATCGTGTCGCTGGGTTTGTATAGATTTGAGAACAGCGCTGAATCATTTTTCGTAATATTTCCTAAATCAAAATAATTATCTGTTTTAAGTTTCAAGGTGTCAGCAAACTTACCTTCAAAATAATTGGCAGCAACAAGATCGAAGAGCGTCGTGTAGGGA
>CAISYK010000087.1 GCA_903889605.1 uncultured Bacteroidota bacterium | reverse complement strand
TAATAAAATCATAGCAGACAGGATATTTTCAAACTTAGATTTAGACCTGAGTTGCAAAAAAATAAAAGCAATTTATCGAGATGCTTTATCATTAGGTAGTATCAACAGTATGGCTGCTTAAATTTTTACCGAACTATTGATATAATATATTTAATAAAAATTCATTTTATAAGGATCGAAAATGTTTCAATGATTATCGGTTTATTTTTCAAGAATTAAAATTCAATTAGTCAATCATATATTTAAACTGCAAATAAGATTTCAACAAATAAACCAACTTCATAAGTATTCTTTACTATTACTTCTTATTGTTTAATGTGATATCTTTCAATTCAATGTCAATCTCATTCACATCGTGATTTATCATCACCTTAAAATTTTCCCACTTAACTTTTACTTCTTCATTGTATTCATCCATTTGTCTTCTAAGGTCATTATTGTCTTTTTCTAAACTTGTCACTTTTCTAATCAATTTACCGCTAGCTTTTGGAATACTTTTCATTGCCACTATTTTATTTTCGTTCGATAGAATTTTCTTTTCCGTTTCACTTTTAAATTTGCCCCATTCATCATGATTTTCACATTTCTTAAAAGAAGTCGTTTTCTTCTGCTCCGCAATGCCTTCTTTACTTATAATATTGCTGTCCGTCAAAATCATTTTTTCTATCCTTACACGATCAAATGCATCATCGGCTTTTTGCTCATTGGACCCGCAGGAAACTAAAATTATTATTGAGAAAAAAAACGAAAAATTCCTGAAGTTGTTATTTGAATTCATTGTAAAATGATTTAATTGTGAATGATATTATTCTTTATATTTAAATCTGTTTTTTTATTGGAACGTCATTTGCCCATTGCTCCATTGTGAATATCTGCCTATACGATTTTGGCTTAATTCCTTGACTTCCGGAAAAAGGGTGATCAAGCAGTATAATAATGAAGAGAAACATTCCAATAAATATCCCCAAAAAGGCATTAAGAAGTATGTGCATTCGTGAGTGCTCAATATCCATAAGCATAGCACAAATAATTGTGATGATTGCGCCTAATAGCAGAGGAAGCCACATGGGAGGAGGAATTTCAGTTTCCATAGAGGATGTACGAAGTCCGCGATATTCAGCCAATTCATTCAAATGATTAAACATTTCAGCTACCAGCTGAACTTGAAATTGGTTTTTCGGATTGAGGTGCTCCATTTGAAAAAAAACACGGTTGAATGATTCAGGAGTTTTTCGGCTTGGCTTAAGGTGCTCCATATTAGGAAATTCCTCATCTATAACATTGAAAACAAAATCAAGGTATACGATCATTAATTGTTTTGATTCAACGGTGTCAGGGTAAAACTTAATATCTCTGTATAAACCCATTGCGGAGCTGCCCTCCTTACTAACGTTACCTCGAGTTTCATTCAATTGATCCCATACAACAAAAACCACGAAGCTAAGAAGCAGCGAATAAAAACTGGCAATGGCAAGGAAGAGGAATCCAGTTACTTCATTATGCGATCTCAAAATTCTAACCCTAATGTATTTTCGGAATAAAAAAGTACCCAGCCCTCCAAAAATTGCCCCGAAAGAAATTATCATTAAGAAAAACAGAAATGGAGGAATTTGAAGCATATAATATGTAATAGCCATACAATGATTATGTTTATAGGTATAAATTAAAAAGTTTTGAATTGTGCAAAATGTCTGAATCAAAAACAACTTAATTCGTAACTTTAGAACTGAGTTATTAAGAATATATTAAATAATTTTAATATTTCGAATCCGCCAACCTAATCCTTATCCGTTATTGCCGACTTCCTGCAAATTACCAATCCCATACAATAATCTCTTTTTCTTTTGAGTATAAGCTAAAAATTTTTTTTATGATTTGCTTTAGCTTCACAAAAGTATTTTCGTTTTTAACAATATAATCGAAAGCTCCAAATTTCAAGCAATTTACAGCAATCTCAGCATTTTCATTTGCTGACGACATAATTACCTGGGTACTTGGTGAAGCATCTTTAATCTTAACCAGTGTTTTCAAGCCGTCCATGGCATTCTTATTAACAGTATTTAAAAAATAATCTAATATAATAATGTCTGGTTTTAAAGACATATTCATAAGACAAGCCTCACCGGTTAAAAAAGTTTTAATTACAGGGGCATCAATTTCACGAAACTGAATTTCTAACGATTTGAGATATAATTCGTTATCATCTACAAGAAAGATGACAATCTTTTTTGCATCAGGCTTTGGGATGTCTTTCGGGTCATTAGAAGGAAAACTAACTATTTCCTTAAGCGGAGTTATCTGGGTCATATTGGTATAATATTAATTAAATTTGTTTTTTATAATAATTCATTAATTGATTTTTAAACTGAAAATTTTAACATGAAACATATTACAATAAATCATTTCAGACAATTCTAAATTCAAAAATTTAATTTTCATTTAAGGCATTGCCTGCTGACTTTACAATCAAAAAATAATTTTCAATTTTAAAATATAAACTAAGAATCATCCGCCTGCAGCAATCTAGTTTTGCGAAACCAATTTGCCGGATTGTAAAATTTTATTACTGCCGATAATGTTATAAAAATAAATTCCAGACGGAAGACTTCTTGTCTCAAGAGTAGTATTTTCTTGAGATAATTTTATATTCAAAACCATTGATCCTAAAATATTATACAATCTCAATTCGCTTTTGCTGATAAGAAATGAATTATTAATAATGATATTAATTGAAGCTGCAAAAGGATTCGGATAGACAGTAACGCCTTCTTTTGTTGTCTCATTTTCAAAAACAGAAATAGCTGTTGTAATACATCCAGCCGGAATAACAGCGTTAATTTCTGTGGCAACCAAATTACCAGTTGTAGTAAAAGCTCTTCCATCCATTGTGACTCCGGTTTTTAAACTAACTGCTCCATTGTTGCAAACAATCGTTCCTTCGAATATTGAAGAGTCATTTATTTCAGCAGCACCATCAATCTTCCAAAACACATTCTTTGCCTGTGCTCCATTTGTCAAAATAATTTTGGAAAACGCGCTTGTAGAAAATGCTCCATTTATCTGGATAACAAATACTGCATTAGCATTTCCTTGTGCATTGAGGTAAAGTGTATCTGTTAATACTGTGGCTGCATCAAGCAGATAAGTGTGAGGAGTGAGCACAAGATGGTGTCCAAACTGCGCCGGATACAACAAGTTAATATCATAAGGCAGAGTATTGAGATACGCATAGATACTAAACAAATCATTTACGCATGCCAAAGTAGAAGCATCAGGGATAGGATGTACGCTTCCTATTATATACAAAGGATTGAATCCGGTCGTTAAACCTACATTTGTTCCTACGTCACCGGTAACATAAGTAATACCGGTATTTGATACTGACCCGCTTCCTGAAAAAACTGCATAACATTCGGCAGAGCCGAGTATAGGGGCTGAGGGCCCCGTAAGTATTTGACTTCCGCATCCAATAGGTGTGTAGGCCAGCACTCCATTAATTGAAACAGCACCAGATGTAGAAAGAGCTCTTCCTTCAAGTGTATCATTAGAATTCATTTCAATTGCAGCATTGTTTGCAATTATCGTTCCCACAATGGTGACATTCGAAGCCAGACTCACTAAACCTTCAACTTTCCAAAACACATTACACGCTTTCGCAGCACTAATCAATTTTATTTTTGAATTAATATTTGCGGATAATGATCCTTGAACTTGGAAAATAAATACTGCATTAGGATTGCCTTCTGCATTCAATGTTAAATCCGAGTTTAATACTGCTGCACCGGAAATATTGTAAACACCGGCCGTAAGAACCTGCCCGTTACCTAACAAAGAAGTTGGAAAAAAAGTTGGGACGGCATTGTTGAGCTGATTGTAAGCAATCAGCAAATCTGCGGTACACTGAGCGCTTGCTGAATTATTATCATTCATAGAACCGTTAACATTTCCAAAACCTGTGCTTGAACCGCTATTAGTACCAACGTTTCCTGTAAGAAATGATATACCAGAGCTGCTCACTGCCCCATCCGAAGAAAAAAGAACAAAATTTGCTGTTGTACCTAAAATAGGCGCCTGCGCAAACACAAAATTTGACATAAAAAACAGACTAACGCCTGTTAAAATATTTATAAGCTTAGTTTCCATAGTTTTACATATTTCACATGAAATAATTTTCACATGCCAAAGGTGGGCAGCTATTGATATATATGTGTTACATAACTATTGTTATAATTTACATCATTCACACATTACCGAATTGAATTTGCTCAGAAGAAATATTGCTCACTAATATTTTTAGGAGAGAACAAAATCCAGCAGTTCAATTAGTTTAAAAAACACAAAGTAAGAGAACTATAAGTATTTGTTTTAAATTGTGATTATATATTGTGAGCAGAAAGTTTTCAAAAGCATTTCTTTTACAGCCTGATTTCTAACAGAACGGCGAATCCCAAAAGGACAACATTTTAACTACAAGGAGAACCAAGAAGTATAGGAAATGGTGATTTAAAAGCCGCAATATTAGGGCTGTAACTACAGCACACCAGACACAAACAAAATTTCAAAATAATACAATATTGAAACCTATTTGAAGAAGCACATACCGGCTAATAACAACGAAAAACATTTAGAGGCAATTAACTAATACCAAAACCTGAAGTATCAATGCTGAAATGTCCTTCACTATGTTTAAAACTTAATACAGGAATCTTGGAATGATTCACTATTTGCTGAGCAAATGCCCCCATAAATATACCAGTAACTTCAGACTCATGCCCAGTGTTTATAACAATAAGATCACACTTATTTTTGGAGGCAAATTTGATAGACGCCTCTGCAAGATTTATTCCATAAACCAAAGTAGTTTTAAAAGGCAATTCGTCTGCCGCAATAATTTTTTCAACAGATCTGCACTTGATATTAAACATATTCAAAACTTTCTTTTCTTTTGAATCAGGAAGACCAATTATTTGAATTTTCGCTTTAAATAAATCCGCAATAATCATTGCTAAATTTACTTTTTCCCTGCTATGGAGTGAATTGTCAATTGGTAAAAGGATTTTTTTAAACTTACATTTACCGCTGCTTTTCTGCATTGTTAATACTGGAATTTCAGAAAGGGTAACAACTCTTTGAGCATTACTTCCTATAAACAATTCCTTATAACCTGAAATACCGTGTGTACCCATTACAATAAGATCAATTTTTTCCTTTTTTGAAAATCTGATTATTTCAGAAGGGACATCTCCAATTGAAACAAGGACTTTTGGAATAATACTAAATTTTTTTCTAATTTTTTCTTTAATTAAATTCATTTTTTTATCAACGGCACTTTCAAGCTCAAGCACGGAAGGAATAACAATTTCTGTTTCCGGGAAAACGGAATAATTATATGCATTAAATTCCATAACATGTATTAAAAATATATTTGCTTTTAGAAGAGCGGCTATTTTAATTCCATTTGCAGTCGCTGCGTCAGAAGTATCGGTGAAGTCTACTGGAATTAAAATATTTTTGATTGAGATCTTTTTCATTTTAATTTGTTGTAATTAGTTAATAAGTTCTTTAACGGTTTTCAATAAAAATATCATCTTTAGTCTTTCACAGCCGAATTCCGATTACCAAAATGTCATCCACCTGTTCTATACCAGCCTTCCAATTTTCAATAAAGTTATCTAAATGTTTTTGCTGTTCTGCCATTGACTTGTCTTGAATTCCCAGTATGGTTTCTTTAAATTTTTTTGTCATTAATTTTTTTCCTCTTTGCCCGCCAAACTGATCAGCATAACCGTCTGTAGATATATAAAAAGAGTCTCCCTTTTCTAATTATATTTCATGACACTCGAAATGCTGGTCATCTTCTGTCAGGCCGCCAATTGCTTTTTTAGTACCTTTGATTTCTTCAAGCTCTCCTTGTCCTTTTCGAATAATCCAAATCGGCCTGTTTGCACCTGAGTATCTCACAATGCAGTTTTCTATTTCTATTGAGCAAATCGCTATATCCATACCATCTCTGGTTGATTCTATGCTGTTTGACTGGTGTAATGAATTTTTAATTCCAATATTTAGGTGTTTTAAAATTTCAGAAGGGTCTAAACTATGAGCAATTGCATCCTCGAGTTTTTCTGAACCAATCATACTCATAAATGCTCCGGGAACT
>CAISYK010000086.1 GCA_903889605.1 uncultured Bacteroidota bacterium | reverse complement strand
TTCTGTATAAGCCGACGCTGACTCTCCTTTTAATAATATGACAGAATCAATTTGCGCAATTTTTTCTGATACTATTTTTTTATCTATATTTCCTTCATCATTAGTGAGTACAACAGCATCACCATAATAATGCCGCCTTCCTCTTGTATCATATACATGAACTCTTTTACTGACATCAGGAAACAATGTACCATAAAAATAGGGCTGAGGTTTAATATTTACATGATTGAATTGAACTCTTGAATCAGTACCATTACTATTTTCAAAATCGCTGTTCAGTGACGTTAGCTTCATCAAACGTATGCCTTCAGTAAAGTTAATACTGTCATTCCCTGAATTGTCGGAATGCTGCAGCTCTTCTGATTTTTTAAAATCTTCATTGAAAGCTTTCATGTTATGCATCTCTTTTTCAATGAGAGACCGGTTATAATATGCATCAGCAAAACGCGGAAATAACTCAATAGCCTTATCATAATCTTTCAGTGCATCCTTATTATTGCCCAACTTGTAATTAACACCTCCCCTATTAAAATAAGCTTGAATATTATTGGTATTCATTGTAAGTACCATGTCATAATCCATTAAAGCACTTTCAAAATTATTGATATCGCAGAATAATATTGCTCTGTTAAAATAAGCAGAAGCGTTATAAGGTGAAAGCCTAATGACCTTATTAAGATCATCCAATGCGGGTGCATATTTTGAATCCTGCATATTAAGAACAGCTCGTTGAAATAATGCCGGGCCATTTGTTGAATCTATTTTAAGAACATAATTAAAATCGTTCATCGCAGACTCTTTTTGAACCATAGCAGCCAATACGCTTCCGCGTTGTATGTGTGCAAATAAATTTTTATTATTAATTGAAATCACTTTATTAAAATCCTTAACAGCATCATCATAATTTTTAAGTCCGGCTTTAGCCACTCCCCTTATAACATAAATATTATTATCCTTAATATGTAAATAAATTGCCTGATTACAATCGCTGACAGCAGCCTGAAATTGATTAAGCGAAAGTAAAGTAATTGCACGGTTCATAAATATCCTTCCATCGGAAGAGTCAATCTCAATGGCTTTCTGGTAATCATCAAGAGCACCGGACATATTAAACAGTTTATCCCGCATAATGGCTCTATAAAAAAACAACTCTTCCAAAAAAGGATAGATATTTATTGCAGAGGAGAAATCCTGCTCAGCCCCAACAAAATCATCTAATTGGTACTTAGCAAAACCACGCAGATAATATCCTTCATATAATCCGGGCTCAACATATATTGCAGTGTTTAACTTTTCTATAGCCTGCGTGAAATTACCTTTACTCAATTCATATTTCCCAAGTTGAATATAACTTCCTTTATACTGCGCCAGAGCAGGTAATAGGCAATACATAATAAAAAAAACTATTATGCATATATTTATTTTGCAGTATGATTTATGAAATGCCAATGTTGTAATTTTAATAAAATCATCTAATCTAATTGCCTCTAATTAGTGTCTGTCAATAGAGTAGGCTAAATTAAAAAAATAAAAAAACGCTTGCCGCAGATTCACAGATTAAAAGGGAAAATAATTTTACTAATCTGTGAATATGCGGCTAATTTCGACTTAAAAGACGGACT
>CAISYK010000085.1 GCA_903889605.1 uncultured Bacteroidota bacterium | reverse complement strand
GTTTTCACTTGAGCTGTTACCCAGCCGTCTTTAAATGTACCGCCTTGGTAACTTCGTTTTCCTTTACTGTTTATTGAAATAATAGCAGCCTTACTCTGCATGGAGGCTGGTAGTATATCTATTCTGATTCTTAAGTTACACGGTTTTTGTATGGCTGTTTCATCATTTTGAATATGGTGAAGCAGTGAATATGTTCCTTTTAATTTGGGCGAACTAAAATATTGGAATTTTATATCGTCATATAAAGAATACACAGGAATAGTAATTTCCATGTCTTCTTGTTTATACTCATTATCTTTAAAACAATCAAAAACAGGCCCGTTTATCATAACAGCTGCTGTTTCTTTTTCAGCAGAATTTTTTAATGTACTTCGCACTTTCAGCATCATTTCAGTGGTATTTCCAGTATAATCTTTAATAATAAATTTTATCCAATGCAGGGATTCATCACTGAAGTTAATAATCCCGCCATTAATAACATCTTTATAAATCCCTAATTGATTGTTTTTTGAAAGGAAACATCTCTGAATTTTATCATCGTGCTTCTGTTTTTCAATATAATCAATATGAGTATTTACAAAACGAGCATTCTCAAAAGTGAATTTATCAAACTCATCATAATAAATTCGTTTTCCGCCGGATTGTAGTTCAATAGAATATACCGCATTTTTATTGGATGAACCTGTTTCACTATCATAACATTCTATTCCAAATCCAATAGTACCATTAACAGTTATTGAATCAGATTTACTCAGTGAATATTTACCATTGCTGTTTACGGGCTTCATTTTTTTAGTGAAGCGCTTTCCATTAACAACAGCATTTTCACCTATAGGATAAACAGCAAGTTCAGTGATGACCGGTTTAACATTATCCTTTACTTTATATCCGAAACAATATGGATTTATAGGCATTTCGGTTTTTGTATCGCGTATTTCAAAATGCAGATGCGGACCTCCTGAGCCGCCTGTATTACCTGAAAATCCTATTAAATCACCCTTTTTTACTGGAAACTGTGTTGATGAAAGCATGCTGTCAATTTCAAATGACTCTTTAAAATAATGAATACTTTTTGTGAAGGATGCTAAAGAACTGTTGAAACCTTGTAAATGGCCGTAAACGGTTGTGTATCCATTTGGGTGATCAATATACAGAGCTTTACCATAACCATAAGGGCTGATTTTTATTCTGGAAATAAAGCCGTCTGCAGCAGCATAAATAGGCATTCCTTCATGGTTATTTGTTTTTATATCAAATCCTGCATGCAGATGATTTGGACGAATTTCGCCGAAATTGCCGGCAAGCTTCAAAGTTGTATCAATGGGACAGCGAAAACAATCAGTAGGATATATTGTTTGGGCAAAAACACAGCAACTCAAAAGCTGTAAGAAAATGATTAAATGAAAACTTTTTAGCATAATGTAAAGGTACTGAAAACAATTCAAGAATTATTTTGTAATTCGGATATTGAATCTTATATTTGCAAAAACTGTTGTATTATGAATTTTAATAATTGATTATGAATGAATTAACTTTATCCATCACTGACTTAAAATCAAAAGTTGAAAAATTAATGAATTTGCATCAGCAGCTGAAAAAAGATAATGAACAATTATATTTAGATAGTGAAAAT
>CAISYK010000084.1 GCA_903889605.1 uncultured Bacteroidota bacterium | reverse complement strand
TTGTTTCGGGTAAACCTTGGGAGTTGAAAGACCAAATAAACCGAAGCTTAAGAGCTGCTCGCTCAATTTCGGAGGGTAGGTTGCTTGACCCTTTCGGTGACGAAAGGGCTAGATAAATGATAGAACTCGACAGAACCCGGCTTACAGGACTGCTTTTTTATTCAACCCCCTTTTTACCTCTATAAATTGGAGGAACAGCATCCCACAAAACCTCCTGTTTGGCATGCGGTATGGTTCTCCCTCACATTAGAGGATGGTAATATCGGGCTTTTGAATATATAGATATTGGACTATTTTTGTACCAATTAATATTGGTACAAATTTTATAAATTTTTTATTTTATTAACGGAATGGCACAAATAGAGTTAATTATGCCCAAAATGGGCGAAAGCGTTGCGGAGGCGACAATTATTAAATGGTTAAAAAAAGAAGGCGACCAAATTGCTGTTGATGAAACAGTTTTGGAAATTGCTACTGATAAAGTTGATACTGAGATCCCATCAACTGTTAGCGGAACCCTTGTTAAACGGCTGTATTTGGAAGGGGACATTATTTTGGTAGGTAAGGCTTTCGCAGTTATATCTACCGATATAAATGTTTTGATTGAAATTGAGGAGGAAAAAACTACTGAAACT
This sequence comes from uncultured Bacteroidota bacterium, assembly GCA_903889605.1. Classification (GTDB taxonomy): domain Bacteria; phylum Bacteroidota; class Bacteroidia; order 2-12-FULL-35-15; family 2-12-FULL-35-15; genus 2-12-FULL-35-15. The sequence goes on along the minus strand of CAISYK010000084.1, from coordinate 1,390 downwards.
AGTAAGGCTTACACCTTAATAGATACAAAAGGGCCTCCTCCTGATAACGAAATTAATTTGCATATAGAGGATGTATCTTTAGGCATATTTTTATCTCCTCTCGTACGAAATATTGCAAGAGAAGAACAAATTACTACAGCAGAATTAGAATCAATTACTGGAACAGGCGCAAAAGGTAGAATTACCAAAAATGATATTTTGGCTTATATTTCCGGCAAGGATAAAGTTACCAAGGATGCTGCTGTTGAACGGTTGCCGGAACTTCAGCCTGCTAAAATAATACAGGCTATCTCCGGAACTTCACATAGCAAACCATCAATTAGTTTAAACGCAGGAGATGAAGTAATTGAAATGGACAGAATGCGCAGGCTCATTGCCGACCACATGATAATGAGTAAGCATACTTCAGCACATGTCACATCGTTTGTTGAAGCGGACCTTACCAATGTAGTACTTTGGCGCGAAAGAGTAAAAAAAGAATTCGAAAAACGCGAAGGTGAAAAATTAACCTTCACTCCTATTTTCATTGAGGCTTTAACTAAAGCAATTAAAGATTTCCCAATGATTAATATTTCACTTGATGGAACAAAAATCATAAAACGAAAAAATATAAATATTGGAATGGCAACAGCCCTTGCATCCGGGAATTTGATCGTTCCTGTTATTAAAAATGCAGATACTTTAAATCTTATAGGGCTTACAAAGCAAGTAAATGATTTGGCTGCCCGTGCACGAAGCGGTAAACTTTCGCCTGACGACATTCAAGGCGGTACATATACTATTTCAAATTTAGGTTCATTCGGCAACGTAATGGGCACTCCTATAATTAATCAGCCGCAGGTTGCAATACTTGCAGTAGGCGTAATTAAGAAAAAGCCGGCTGTTATTGAAACCGAATCCGGTGATTTTATCGGCATCCGCCATTTTATGTATCTTTCTCACTCTTATGATCACAGAGTTGTTGATGGTTCATTAGGCGGACAATTTGTTCGCAGGGTAGCTGATTATCTGGAACAATGGGATGTTAAACGCGAATATTAACGCCGTTCCGGGTCTCTCAGGAGACTTGGAGAGCCAACCCAACAAAATAAACAAAATGACATTATTATAAAACAAGTAAACAGCTACCGCATATTTCCTTTTGGGGAAGTTGGGAAGGACTTATATTTTGGAAAAACATATTTTAAGTAAATCAACTTTTTTGCGCGGTCTGCAATGTGCAAAATCACTGCATTTGTATAAAAATTACATACAAATGCGCGATGCCGTTTCACCAGAAGACCTGTATCAATTTGGTATCCTTGCTTAAATGATGGAGATGCCTTGAAGTCCAGTCGTTTGTGCCTCGCCTTCCATTTTCAATGTTTCCAACATAAATGCTAGAAATGTT
>CAISYK010000083.1 GCA_903889605.1 uncultured Bacteroidota bacterium | reverse complement strand
TAATCTACGTTGTCCTTCTATACTCAGTTTTTTTGCATGGGTATAAGAATCAATAGCTTTATCAAAAGAATAATTTGAATAGTAATTATCTCCTTTTAATTCATCATTTGATTTTTCCTGTGCAAAAACGTTAATACAGATCCAAAAAAATAAAGTTATAGAAATAAATATTTTTTTCATGTTTTTACTTTTTTTAGAAATTTAAAAATGTCTTGGAGAACGGATTCTCTCTTTCTCAAAAAATATAAAATCATATCTTAATACTATTTCATGGCTTCCCTGATTATACTTAAATGTTTTTACTCCATAAGACCAGTCGAATGAATACCCAATGTGAAATTGATCTGTAATATCAAATCCCAATAATGCACCGGCAGCATCTCCTGTACGAAACATAGCACCAACCAACAATTTTTTCATGATAATAAATGATGCTGTAAAATCGGCTTCAATTGGTGCTGCAGCGGTAACTTTGATATATGTTGTAGGTTTGAAAGCCAGATTATCTGTTAAATTAAGCATGGTACCTGCAATAAAAAAGTAATGCCTCTGTTCCTTTGAAATCAATGTACTTCCGTTAGTCTGATTTACACTGGAATAACTATTTTGCAATAAATTTGGAGTTGAAATACCTGCATAAAAACGTTCTCTTGAATAGTATGCACCAAAACCGAAATTAGGAGTCACATGATTGTTGATATTGTTTTGGTATACCGGGTCACTTTGCTGGTTCAATTGGATTGAATTAAAGTTTGTTTGTAATATATTTGCCCCTGCACTTAATCCGAATGCTAATTTGGATTTTTCAGTCAGTTTCATTCTATATGCAAAATCAACAAATACTGATGAATTATTAATAGGTCCCATTTTATCATTTAGAACCGATAAGCCCACCCCTATATGTTGATTTATTATTGGGGCGTGCATATTAATAGTTTGAGTTATTGGCGCTCCCTTAAAGTCAACCCATTGCGAACGATGGAGTGCAGTTATCGTTAAAGCATCCCTACTTCCTGCATATCCTGGATTAACCACTAATGTATTATTCATATAATGGGTGTACATTGCGTCTTGCTGAGCACTCATAGTAAAACTCCCCAATGTTAAAACTAATACAGACAATATTTTTTTCAGTACTTTCATTTAATTTCCTCCTTTTCAGCGCACTAATACAGAATTGCCCATACTATTTATTATAAAATCATCGTTATAGTAAATTTTATGTTCCATTTAAAGATCGAATAAATATTATTTTATTTATTGAGATAAATTGTTCCTTTAATAACTGCTGAGCCGTTACCCAAATCAAGCAGATAGAAGTAAGTGCTTACAGGCAATTCATCGCCTCCAATTCTTATTCCTGTGGTTGATTTTCCATCCCATGTGTTTTGGTAAGGATTTGCTTCGAATACTCTATTTCCCCACCGATTAAATATTACAAATATATTATCAGGATAATTTTCAATTCCTCGGATTTCAAAAACATCGTTTATTCCATCCCCATTGGGAGAGAACCCATCAGGAATAAAGAAATCGGTTGGTACTGTTTCAATCGACGAAATATTATTAACCATATTTGTATCGATTCCATTGCTGTATAATAGTGCAGTATTAACATAAATTCCAGTTGAATTAACAATTACAGTTATAGTTAAACTTTCAGCTGCTCCATTATTCATGCTGCCGATTGTCCAAACTCCCGTTGAATGGTCATAAGTCCCTGCGGTTGCTGTTGATGAAACATAAGTATATCCGCTTTGTAATATATCAGTAACTGTTACACCTGTTGCATCATAAGTACCGATATTGGTGGCTGTAATTGTAAATACGACAGAACTTCCTATAAAGGGATGAGTATTGTTAACAGTTTTAACAACGCTTAAGTCTGTTGAACAATTATTTACTACAATTGAAACAGTTGCAGGGACAGAAGCACAGCCATTTGCCGAAACGGTTAAAGAATAGATACCTGCATTTGTATTTGACGCAAAAATAATCACCGAATCTTGGAATGAAGATGAATAACCATTTGGACCTGTCCAGAGATATGTTCCTCCCAGTATCGTCTGTGCTGTAAGAGTTATTGAACTGCCTGCACAAACCGGTGAATTACTATTTGTTATAGCAATAGGTATTGGATTTAAAGCAATAACTATGTTTTGAAGGTTACTGCACCCATTAACTGTTATGGTATAAACATAAGTAACATTTACTGCTGATGCAGTCGAATCGATAAGTGTTTCAGCAAGATTACCTGCACCGCTGGAGGCGCTGTTACTTATGCCTGTGATAATAGCTCTTGTCCATGTAAACGACGCGCCGGCTGTGCCGCTTGCAGGAATGTAATTGAAAACCGTACCGCTGCATATTGCTGATGGTGATAATGTACTGCTTAATGCTGGCAACGGAGTCACGGGAACAACCACACTAAAGGCGGCAGGATTTACACAGCCGTTAGCAGATACCGTATAAACATAAGTAACATTTACTACAGATGAAATTGTATCGGTCAGTGTTTCGTTCGGATCATCTGTACCGCTGCCTGAAGCATTGCTGATGCCTGACACCACAGCTCTTGTCCAAGTGAACGACGCGCCGGCGGTGCCGCTTGATGGAATATAATTATAGGTTTATTTACTTAGGTCACAATACCTTTTATATGTTTAAATGTAAAAGGATTATGCTTGACAATTCTATTGATTAGATTATTGAAAATGGTATTTGTGCAATTTCTTCTGT
>CAISYK010000082.1 GCA_903889605.1 uncultured Bacteroidota bacterium | reverse complement strand
TGGCTTAATCTATTAGATGAAGCATATTCAGCTCATGCCACTACACTTAAAACAAGTGCTAAGGGTGGAACTGATATGCACGAACTAATGGAACAATACATCAAACACTGTATTGATAACAATGAAGGAAAACCAGATGCTAACTTCAAGACAGATGACACTAAAGTTAAAATACTAATATCTTGGTCTTTGAAGGAAGTGGAAAAGTTTTTGTTTAGTGAGATTTATTGTTACTCATCAGTATTATGGTTAGGAGGAATCGCTGATGCAGGATTCATTGACAAATCTGGTAAATATGCTATAATAGACTTCAAGTCTAGTAAGGAGGTGTATTTATCACAGTTCTGGCAATGTATTGCCTATGCAATAGAATTAGAGGAAAACGGAGGTTTTACACAAGATGGTCAAATAAAAATGACCTTTGATAAACCTTTTGATTATGTTGCAGTCTTGCCGTTTGGTATGGCTAAACCATCTGTTCAGACCAATTTCGATATGGTAGGTGGTAAAAAATGCGTAGAAGCTATGGTTCATCTCTACAAGGCATTAAATTAACTCTAATAACGTGTTAGGGTATCTGGGGTAATTAGCTCATTGACAACTGAATATAGGTGGGGGTGAGGATGCGTGAGTCCAAGATAGGTTTCTACTGCGTCACGTCAAAACGTAGAGTAAATCCTAATCCCCACCTGTATTTTACATACTTGACAATCAAGTCAACTTATGGTATACTTACAGCAAGAGGGAGCTAACAAACCTCTTCAATTTTTTATGTTTGATACAATACTTTTAGGTGCAATAATCGTAGGTTTAACAGAATTAGCTAAGAAAACAATAGGAATGACAAGTAGATATGTTCCTTTAACAACCTTAGTTATTTCAGCAATAATATTTAGTGTATTTGCTATATTTGCTCCAGTTCATGTAGATTGGGCTTTTATTTCATCTGCAATAGTTGTTTCTTTGACATCAATGGGTCTTTTCTCTGGTGTTAAAACAACTCTCACAAAATAAAGTTCTCTGGTCTTTAACCAGATAATATGTTTTACAAAACAATAATTGTGTTTTTCGTTTTATCCTCCCTGATAGGTTTTTGTCCTCAAAGGATTGAAGCAGAACCACAAATAATATTAACCCCACAAGAGTCTATCTCATTATATGCACAAAAATATGGAGCAGTAGAGAAAGAACTTATGACAGTAGCTAAATGTGAATCTGGGTTTAAACCTTCAGCAATTCATTATCATGATGGTGGTAAAGGAAAACATTCAGTAGGAATTTTTCAATACCAAGAAAGTACATTCAATGGTTTTGCTAAAGTGATGGGAGAAGAGTTAGATTATTATTCTTACAATGACCAAGCTAAATTAACTTCATGGATATTTGCAAATCATCCAGAATTAAAATCTCATTGGTCGTGTTACAATAAATTCTACTAAGCGAAAATGGTTCTAGCTAGGTTCAATTCCTAGCTTCGCTAAGGAAATAGTTCCTCACAATTAAATAAAAAGGAGACAAAATGTCAAGACAACTTATGTGTGGTCAAAAAGAAATGAAAGTTGGTGCTATCTTTTCTAAGAAAGAAATGATGGAACATGGTTACAAGCATTTACAAACTGTTGGTGTATACGAAATATATATTA
>CAISYK010000081.1 GCA_903889605.1 uncultured Bacteroidota bacterium | reverse complement strand
GTTACGTAGGTTTAGTAACCGGCACATGCCTTGCTGAAACAGGGAACCATGTTATTTGTGTTGACATTAACGCAGATAAAATAGAAAAAATGCAGTCGGGTGTAGTGCCGATTTATGAGCCTCATTTAGATTTATTGTTCGAACGAAATATCAAACAAGGCCGGTTGACTTTTACTACTAATCTTGGCGAAGCAATTGAAAACGCAAAAATTATTTTCCTTGCTTTACCCACCCCTCCAGGTGAAGATGGTTCAGCTGATTTAAGTTATATACTCGGCGTTGCCGGCGAGTTGGGGAAACTTATTAAAGAATACAAAGTAATTGTTGATAAAAGCACTGTCCCCGTGGGTACTGCCGATAAAGTGCGTGAAGCAGTTGCAAAAAATGCTAAATGTGAATTTGATATTGTTTCAAATCCTGAATTTTTGCGTGAAGGATTTGCTGTTGACGATTTCCTTAAACCTGACAGAGTCGTTATAGGAACAAGTTCTGACCGAGCCCGCAAAAAAATGGAAGAGCTTTACAAACCTTATGTAAGACAAGGCAATCCGATTGTTTTTATGGATGAAAAATCGGCAGAATTAACTAAATATGCTGCTAATGCTTTTTTAGCTACTAAAATTACTTTTATGAACGAAATAGCCAATCTCTGCGAAAAGTTAGGTGCGGATGTTGATGCTGTTCGTATTGGTATTGGTTCTGACGAACGTATAGGCAAACGCTTTTTGTTTCCAGGTATCGGATATGGCGGAAGCTGTTTCCCTAAAGATGTTCAGGCATTGGCAAAATCTTCAAGGGATGTGAATTATGATTTTAAAATTCTGGATGCCGTAATGGATATCAACAACAAACAGAAAACTGTCATTGTTCCCAAAATAAAAAATTATTTTAAGAATGATTTAAAAGGTAAAAAAATTGCATTATGGGGATTGGCATTTAAGCCTGATACTGATGATATTCGTGAAGCGCCGGCATTATATATTATTGATGCGCTTTTAAAGGAAGGAGCTGATATTTCGGCCTATGACCCGGAAGCAATGAATAATGTGCGCAGCTTAATTGGTGACAAAATTACCTATTCCTTAGATGAATACGATGCATTGCGTGATGCGGATATATTGGTAATTGCGACGGAATGGAGTTTATTCCGCACGCCAGATTTTGAAAAAGTAACTTCTTTGCTTAAAAATAAAGTCATCTTCGACGGGCGTAATTTATATGGTATTGAGCAAATGAAAGAGCTTGGATATTACTATTGTTCTATTGGAAGAGAAACAGTTAAATAATTCTATGTTTTTTGATTTGTAGGATTTCTTTTTAATCAGCATATTGCATAAATAAATAATTCTACATCTCTGTAATTAAAAAAAATTATGAAAAGAGTATTAATAACAGGCGCAGCAGGTTTTTTAGGTTCACACCTATGCGACAGATTCATTAAGGAAGGTTACCATGTTATAGGTATGGACAACCTGATTACAGGGGACTTGAAAAACATTGAACACTTAATGAAGCTTGAGCATTTTGAATTTTATCATCATGATGTTTCCAAATTTGTTTTTGTTCCTGGTGATTTGGATTATATTTTACATTTTGCATCTCCTGCATCTCCAATTGATTATTTAAAAATTCCTATTCAAACATTAAAAGTGAGTTCACTCGGAACACATAATCTGCTTGGCTTAGCTCGTGTAAAAAAGGCCAGGATATTAGTTGCTTCTACATCCGAAGTATACGGCGATCCGATGGTGCATCCTCAAACGGAAGAATATTGGGGCAATGTAAATCCTGTTGGGCCCAGAGGGGTTTATGATGAAGCAAAGCGTTTTATGGAGGCTATCACTATGGCTTATCATACTTATCACGGTTTGGAAACACGCATTATTCGTATCTTCAATACTTACGGACCGCGTATGCGGCTTAATGACGGCCGTGTGCTGCCGGCATTTATTGGGCAGGCATTACGAGGTGAAGATTTGACAATATTCGGTGACGGCTCGCAAACACGATCATTTTGTTACGTTGATGATTTGGTGGAAGGTATTTATCGTTTGCTGCTGAGTGATTACTCACAGCCTGTTAATATCGGCAATCCTCAGGAAATTACTATCAAAGAATTTGCTGATGAAATAATTAAATTGACAGGAACATCACAAAAAATAATTTCTAAACCACTGCCTCAGGACGATCCTAAGCAGCGCAAACCGGATATCACTAAGGCGCGTGCAATTTTAGGCTGGGAGCCCAAAGTAAACCGCGCCGAAGGGTTAAAAATCACGTATGATTATTTTAGAAATCTTTCAAAAGAAGAATTATACAAAACCGAACACAGATTCGGATAAAATAGTTTATTAGAATGGTCTTAAATAAAAAAAAACAGAAGTAATACTTCTGTTTTTTTTATTCATTTATTGGCGAAAATTATACAAACAAAAATTTATTTTGCCTTTTCAAAAGATTGAAGCCCTTAGGCGTCGATCATGATAAACTCCAAGCCAGCGCATTTCTTTTTTAAGAAGCGGAACGTCCAAGATTAATATTGTATCCTAATTATATTGTTTTTATTAATCGAACGCAGGTTTGGAAACGTCAGGCCTTTTTTAATTCCTCAGCTTTAAACATAAAGGGCAGTAAGTCGGCAATACTTTCAACTACTCTTATTTTACCTGTTTCACCCATTAATATTACCCTGATATTTGTTTTTTGGCGGATTTCATATTCCGACATTGCCTGACGGCATCCGCCGCATGGAGAAAGAGGCTCTCCTACATGAAATGTTTTTGATTTGCAGGTAATAGCAATAGTTTTTACAGCAGTATTTGGATATTGTGCTCCGGCATAATAAATGGCTACGCGCTCAGCACATAATCCGCTTGGGAAAGCTGCGTTTTCCTGATTGTTGCCGGTTACAATCACTCCGTTTTCCAGAAGAAGCGCTGCTCCGACATGGAAATCTGAATACGGTGCATACGCCAAATCACAAGCCTTACGTGCTTTTTGGAGAAGCTCTAGTTCAGGAGTACTTAATTCGTTTTCATTATCAAATTCAGTAAAGGCGATTTTTAGTTCCAACTTTTTCATTCAGAATATTATTTCAGATACGTTATTTGACCTCAAATATAATCGGAACTATTAATATAACTAACCTAAATATCAAAAACATGACATTTACTTTAAAATTATTGAAACATAAAAAACATGAAAATTCTTTTACAATGCCTGTTACGCTTAATAATTGGTTTGTTATTTCTGTTTATTTGATTATATTTGTTAACCTCATAAATAGTTTATCAAACTGTTTTTTATAAAAGTAATCAATTTAGAAAAAGACCTTTCTATGCAGCTTTATTCTTTTTAAATAATCTTTAAATTTGAATATGTTGTTATGTCTAATTGCTCATAAAAGAGCAAATACAATGAAAAAATGAAAATAAAATTAAGCTGCATTTTCTTTTTTGTTTATTTGTTTTCTGCTGTTGCCGGAGAGGATTTAAAACCTGCGCCAAAAATTATTTTTGAAGAAAATAAAAATCAATGGCCTAAACAGGTAATGTATGAAGCAGATTTTGGCGGAGGAAAACTATTTCTTGAAAAAAATACATTTACATATTTGCTTATCGAAAATGTAAACTTTCACGATTTTTCCAAGAAAGAAAAATCCCCGCCTATAGTTCACTACCATTGTTTTAAAGTTAATTTCCTTAACAGTAATTTAAATGTTGGAGTTACTGGAAATGATTCCTTTTCGTTTCACAGAAATTATTATTTAGGAAATGATCCAAAGACCTGGGCCGATGGAGTTAGGCTTTATGGACAAGTTTCGTACAAAAATCTTTATCCTTCCATTGATATGAATGTTTACAATGCGGAGAAAAATCTTAAATACGATTTAATTATTAATCCCGGCGGAGATCCTTCATCAATAAAATTTGATTATGAAGGAACAGATAAGATGCATCTGGAAAATGGGCATTTATTTATTCAGACCAGTTTGGGAACTATTATAGAACAAAGGCCTTACGCTTACCAGGTAATTAATGGAAAAGAAAAAGAAGTGTCCTGTTTTTATGAACTTAAAAAAAACATTCTGAGTTTTTCCGTTAAAGGAAGGTATAATAAAAAACTTCCTCTTGTTATTGACCCTATCCTAATTGCTTCTACTTATACAGGCTCACTTGCCGATAACTGGGGTTTTACTGCAACCTATGACGATGCAGGCAATATTTATTCCGCAGGAATTGCGGCTTCTGCCGGATATCCGACCACTCTTGGAGCCTGGGATAATACTTTTAATGGCGGGATGCCGTGGACATGGACATCTTACCCTTTCGATATTTCGATTATAAAATATAATACAACCGGAAGTGCTATTTTATTTTCAACTTATTACGGAGGCTCATCAAATGAACAGCCGCACAGTCTTTTTGTTAACAGCAATAATGAACTTTATGTCGTTGGGAGAACCAATTCGCCAAACTTCCCAACTACTCCGGGTGCTTATGACGGCTCTTATAATGGGGGATATGATATCATTGTAGGGAAATTTAATTCAAGCGGTGCTTTGCTGGGATCCACCTATATTGGAGGGGCTGGTGATGACGGTGTTAATTGCTACGCCGATGAGGGTTCTTTCGGTTCTCTGAAATTTAATTATGCTGATGATGGAAGAAGTGAAATTATTCTTGATAACAGCAGTAATGTATATATTGCCGGATCAACCCGTTCAGCCGATTTTCCTACTACGCCTGGAGCTTATGATGCATCCTTAGGCGGCAGCCAGGATGGATGTGTTATTAAAATGAATAGTACATTAACGTCATTGGATTTCAGCACTTACCTTGGCGGAAGCGCTGATGATGCGGCCTATGGATTAAAATTGGTTGGGAGCGATGTTTATGTTACCGGCGGAACTTCGAGTTCAAATTTTCCTACAACTCCAGGTGTTCTGCATACTGCTTTTCAGGGAGGACTTGCAGACGGCTTTATTTCAGCCTTTAATAGTACCGGTACTTCATTGCTTTATTCTACTTATTTAGGAACTTCAGCTTATGACCAGTCATATCTGCTGGAAACTGACTCCAACAATGATATATATGTTTTTGGTCAAACTCAAGGGGCTTATCCGGTAACAGCCGGGGTATATTCAAATCCGAACAGCGGTCAATTTATACATAAATTAAATAAGCAGCTGAACACAACTGTTTTTTCAACTGTTATTGGAACCGGAGTGCCGAATCCAAACATTTCCCCAACAGCTTTCCTAGTTGACAAGTGTCAAAATATTTATATCGCAGGTTGGGGAAGGTGCGGATATGCATTAAATAATCCATTTCCTTCTTCAGTGACTGGTATGCCTATTACGGGAAATGCGTTTCAATCCGCGACGGATGGCTGTGATTTTTATTTTGGGGTTCTGAAACAAAATGCTCAATCATTATGGTATGGAACCTTTTTTGGTGAATCCGGAACTCCGGTTCCTGACCATGTTGATGGCGGAACAAGCCGATTTGATAAACGGGGATTTATATATCAGTCAGTATGTGCAAGTTGTTGGGGACATGACAATTTCCCTACAACACCTACTGCTTGGTCAAGACACAATAATTCAACGGATGGTTATACTCAACCGTGGAACTGCAACAATGCTGTCATAAAAATGGATCTTCAGGTAAGCCCAACTGCTGTCGCCGATGCAAGTATTTTGGGCGCTTCGTTTGGATGCGTACCTTTTACTGCTCCTCTAAGTATAGCAGGCAGCTCCGGTACTAATTTTTTATGGGATTATGGTGATGGAAGTCCATTGGAAGAGGTTGTATTTCCAAACCATACATACACTAACATTGGTACTTATACAGCTTCTCTTTTTGTTTGGGATTCCACGGGAACATGTTTTCAAATTGATACAGCAAAAATTACAGTTCATGTTTTAGGTTCCCCGACAGTTCAAACTACCCAAACAGATGTTTTTTGTAATGGAGGAAGCAGCGGAACAGCCATCGCCATTGCTTCCGGAGGAAATACTCCATATACTTATTCCTGGAGTAATTCTCAAACTACATCGGCTGCAAATAATTTAAGTGCCGGAATCTACAATGTGACGGTGACAAATGTTTATGGATGTCATTCAACTGCTGCTGTTACCATTGGACAGCCCTATGCTTTGACTGCAAATGCTACTTTTACAAATGTCGGCTGTTCAGGAGGCTCAAATGGTACAGCCACAGCCACAGCTTCAGGCGGAACCGGGCCTTATACATATTTGTGGCTGCCAGGAGGATTCACAGCATCGTCTATTTCAGGATTAAGTATTAATTCATATACCGTTACTGTTACAGATTCAAAAGGATGTACTATTTCATCTGTTGCAAATATTACTCAGCCTCCGGCTCTATCAATTACTGCTGTTACTGTGCCTGCAATATGCTCTCAAGCTAATGGCAGTGCATCTGTAACCGGCTCAGGTGGATTTGCGCCTTATACCTGGTCATGGTCAGGCGGACAAACAGGATCAAATATCAACGGTTTGGCTGCCGGCACGTATACCGTTACCATTCATGACCTTAACTTATGTTCATTTAGTATACCTGTTTCGATTGCAAATATTTCAGGTCCCACTGCTGTTATTTCGTCAACTAATGTCTTATGTAATGGTGCATCTAACGGAACTGCAACAATTATTACTTCGGGAGGAATATTACCTTTTACTTATTTATGGAGTAACGGACAAACTACTCCAACAGCTTCAAATTTGGGTGTGGGAATATATTCTGTTATAGCCGCTGATAACAATAATTGTTCAGCAGCAGCAAGCGTAACCATTACTGAACCGATACCACTGACTGCTAATGCCATTGGCGTAAATCCTTCATGTTTTGGATTTCATGACGGCTTAGTATTAATAAGTGCACTTGGCGGTACGCCCCCATATACATATTTATGGGCAATTCCCGGGAATCCTACTAATGATACTGTAATCAGTTTGGGAAGCGGTATTTATAATGTTACTGTTACTGATTTTAAAGGATGCATAAAGATGGCTTCTGTTACTTTATCAGATCCTAATGCTTTTTCAGCAGTTATTACGAATACAAGTGTTTTATGTGCAGGGGATTGCAATGGTACAGCAGCAGTTGCTGTATCAAATGGTTTCCCGCCTTTTACATATTTGTGGAATGATTCCACATATCAGCCAACGGCAGCTGGATTATGCGCCGCTTCCTATTCTGTTTCTGTTAAGGATTCTCATGGCTGTCCGGCAAATGCAGCGACGCTAATTGGCTCTCCTTTACCTTTAACAGCCTCATTTGCATCAAAAGGTAATACTTCTTGTTTCGGGCTCTGTGATGGTTTTGCTCAAATAACTCCTATTGGAGGAACACCTCCCTACAGTTATAACTGGATGCCAGGGGCAGGAAATACTGCTGCTGTTACCGGTTTGTGCGCAGGTACTTTTACTTGTACTGTCACTGATGCCCATGGCTGTACTGCCGTTTCAACTGATTCAATAATGCAGCCAGAGCAATTAATCGGTGCGGTAACAGTATTAAAAACTGCTTGTAATGGTATATGCGACGGTGAAATAATTGCGGATTACGCTGGAGGAGTTCCGCCTTATAGCTATTTGTGGATGCCGGGGCTGCAAACCATAAAACATCCTAATAATTTATGTGCAGGCAGCAATACTGTTACTATAACAGATGCAAATGGCTGTAATACCGGCGGAGCAATTGTTTTAACAGCCCCTCCCGCTCTTATCGTAAACACTTCATCAGTCAGTTCCAACTGCGGACAGGCAAACGGACAAGCCTGTGCAGCTGTTTCAGGAGGGACATTGTCGTATAAATATTTATGGAATAGTTCCTTGACCGATACCTTAGCCTGCGCTGCGGGACTGGTAGCAAATACTTATAATGTTACAGTCACAGATGGAATGGGCTGCAAAGTTATTTCAAATGTAAATATTAATGATATTACTGGTCCTGCTGTGGCAATAACTGCTTCAGCAGACGTTTCTTGTTTTGGAATAGCGGACGGAACAGCAGCCGCAGTCATTACTGGCGGAGTGTCACCTTATAGTAAATATTGGACACCCGGCGGTCAGACTGTTCAGAATCCT
>CAISYK010000080.1 GCA_903889605.1 uncultured Bacteroidota bacterium | reverse complement strand
CGCATTTCCTATTGAAACAGAGCTTTCTATATTTATGGTTCATTCTTCGTTTTTTCCTCAAACGATACAGCTTTGGCTTACTGCAATTTATAAAGCTGTAAAAGAAACAAATTCTGCTTACCCATACTTATCGTATGGAACTGATTGGTTAGCTTTTGCACATATAGTAATTGCTGTCGTATTTATCGGCCCTCTTAAGGATCCTGTAAAAAATATTTGGGTGATACAATTCGGGATGATCGCTTGTGTGATGATTTTTCCTTTGGCTTTTATTGCAGGTTATATAAGACACATTCCAATTTTTTGGCAGATGATAGATTGCTCATTCGGCATATTTGGAATCATTCCGCTATATATCACATACAGGCTTATTAAACAATTAGAATATAAAACCATAAACTAAAAAAATCATAACATGAAAAAGAACGACTGGATTTTAACCGCATCTGCAGCAGTTTACAGCTACTTATTTTACCAACAAAATTTAGGTGTTAATTTTTTGGTATTTACAATTTGTTTGATCGCCTTACTTTATTTACGAAACAACAATGTTTTTCAAAGTAAAAGCTGGATAGTTGCTGCAATAGGAAGTTTATTGAGCGCAGTTTGTATTACTTATTATGGAAACGGATTATCATTTATAGCGAATATAATTTCATTATGTGTTTTATCGGCTTTCAGTATAAGCCCGCAAACATCTATCGTTACTTCATTCTTTTTCTCATCATACTCAATTTTGGGGTCCTATGTTTTTATGATATTGGATACAATATCGCGCTGGCAAAACAAAAAAACATCAACTGAAAGCAGGCCTGTATCAGTAAAACTGATGTTATATATTGTGCCTTTTATTATTGCTGTCATTTTCTTTTTCATGTATAAAGCGTCAAATCCAATATTTGATAATTTTACAAAAAATATAAATCTGGATTTTATTTCTGCCGGGTGGATATTTTTTACTTTAGGCGGATTGTGCATAATGTATGGTTTCTTTTATACTAAAAATATAAAATTTATTGCCGATAAAGATGAGACTGCTTCAAATTCTCTTTTTGCAGATACCAATGAAGGAAAAGGTTTTTTTGCAGGTTTTCTGAGCCAGGATAATGAAAAATTATCAGGTATAATATTATTGGTGATGCTCAATTTACTGCTGCTTACAGTAAATATTTTGGATGTAAATTTTTTATGGTTCGATGGTGCTTTGCCTAAAGATCTGAGTTATTCCGCATTTGTACACCAGGGTACCGGGGCGCTTATTACCTCCATTATCATTGCTATTCTAATTATTTTGTATTATTTCCGCGGAGGTCTTAATTTTTATAAAGGGAATAAATCACTGAAGATATTGGCATGTTTATGGACTATTCAAAATGCATTCATGATTATTTCAACTGCCTATAGAAATAACCTTTATATTAATGAGTATAGTTTAACTTTTAAAAGAATTGGGGTGTATGTATGGCTTCTGCTTGTGCTGATTGGTTTGATTACAACTTTTATAAAAATTTTAAAAGCAAAAAGCAATTGGTATTTATTCCGCATAAATGGATGGCTATTTTATGGTGTACTGCTGTTAAGCTGTTTCGTTAATTGGGATGTTATTGTAACAAATTTTAATATTAAAAGGGCCGAACAAAAAAACAAACCGTTGGACACAAACTATTTAATATCACTTTCAGAAAAGAGCATCCCTCAGCTGCTGACTTTGAACGATTCGATAAAAAATCAACCAGATTATTCAGATGATTATGATACACGCAGTGATTCTTACAGATATGATTATGTTCAAATAAATTATAAACCTGCATTGAATTATAAGCTTTATCGTTTTCTGGATGAAATGAATAAAGCAGAATGGCAGTCATTTTGTTTTGAAAAAAAACGTGTTTACAATGAAGTTTCTTCGATGAAGCAAAACATTAAAGAAATTGACCTGCAGAATTATTACCTGGAGACTTTGAAGCCTTTTAAAATGCTGAATAACCTTCAATCATTATATTTTGCGAACAATAATCTTAAAGATATAGCTGAATTAAAAATGTTTCCTGCAATGGAGACTCTGTATTTGAATTCAAATCGGTTTGATTCAATTGATTATTTCCCGGCAATGAATAATCTTAAAACTCTTTCATTCTCAAACAATAATATCACAAATATTTCTCCATTAATTAATGCGCCGAATATTTATTCTCTTGATTTGTCAGACAATCATTCACTAGATTTTAATACGCTGCCCGTTTTGAAAAAATTATCCAGTCTCAGTTTGAATAATAATAATAATATCAATGATTATGCTCCTCTGTTAAGGCTGCCAAATCTAAGTGAATTGAATATTTCAGGAGCAATTTTATCGAAAAAATATGCGCTGCCATCGCTTCCTAAATTGATACGGTTGAACCTTCAAAACAATCAAATATCATTCAATGATGTCACTCTGTTTGGAAGGCTAAGTTCATTTGTTAAGTTGGAATACCTGAATATTTCAGATAATCAATTAGATAATTTAAATCCGCTGACGGCCGATTATTTTTATAGAAAAACTGGAGCAGGCGAACAAAATAATTCACCATTATTACAATCATTAAAATCATTGGATGTATCGCGAAATCGAATTCAAACACTGTATCCGCTTTCGGCATATCCAAATTTAGAAGAACTGCATATTAGCGGAAATCAGCTGGCAGAAACAGCTTCACTGGCTCAAATGGTAAATTTGAAAGTACTTTCAGCAGATAATTGCGGATTTAATAATATCGACTTTATTAAAAAGCTTGTAAACCTGCAGGAATTGAATTTATCAAACAATATAATTATTGATTATACACCTTTATATGAATTGAAAAATTTAAAACAATTATACCTTGGAACGTTAGCCAACAAGCAGATACTTGAACGATTGAAAAAAGAACTGCCCAATACAAACATCACTGCATCGGTGAGTCATGGCAATAATAATTAAATGAAAGTGTAAAATAAATTTTAAGTATAACAGGAGGAGCCGAGAAAAAATTCCCAATTATTTTTATCGCAGCAAACCTGTCAGGTTTTTAAAACCTGACAGGTTTAAATAAAGTTAACACAAGTTTATGAGGAATACAAATAAGATTACAAATGCTCTTTCCATTACTGATGCTGTGTTAGGGATCCCTTCGACAGGCTCAGGATAAATTCCGCTGAAATCCTTTTTGTGAGGAACGAACAAAAAGATTGAAGCCCTTCGGCGTCGCTTAGGATAAACTCCAAGCCCGCCCCTTT
>CAISYK010000079.1 GCA_903889605.1 uncultured Bacteroidota bacterium | reverse complement strand
GAAAGGGGCGGGCTTGGAGTTTATCCTGAGCGAAGTCGAAGGGCTTCAATCTTTTTGTTCGTTCCTCACAAAAAGGATTTCCGCGGAATTTATCCAGAGCCTGTCGAAGGAATCCCTAACGCAGCATTACAGGTGAATGAGGCTTTTGTAAACCACCAGGTTTTTACCGAAAATTTATGTAAGGATCGTGTATGAAATAAATTCAGAACGCTGATGATGCTGATTGTTATGATTAAATATGATTTTATCTGTGTTTATCATATATATCTGCGTTAGCTGCGTTCCATTATTGCGATATTATATAATACCGGTTCCTAATCAGTCCATTCCTAAACTTATATAGAAAATGCAGGTCTGTATTAGCTTAACCCAAGCAGAGGTTATATCAGGAGGGGCTATGCAATCAGGATCTTTTAATGCTTATCAATTTCTTTTTCAAAACATCAAATAATACTTTATTACCATCCTGCTTATACTTAGCTAGGTTTTTAGTATAAATGTTAAGTTCATATAAAAAAGCTTTTAAATAATCGGGATGTAACTCTTCAAAATGTCTTCCATAACCAAGTTTATCAATATATGCAGCATTCATATATTGTTCAAATTGGTTTTTTATTGGAAATGAATAAATAGGCTTCTTTAAATAAATGGCTTCGCTGATAAAAGAATAACCTCCGTTGGCAATCACAGCCCTGGCTCCGGCGAGATCATTTACAAATCCATCTTCACTGAATGATTTGAAAGTAATGTTTTTATCCTGCTCATCAATGCCAAAACCATAAACATAAAAATTAACATCAGGCAGTTGATGAAGCACCTTTCGCACGCCAGGCAATGAGCTTGAAGTCTGATACATAAGGATATGGTCACCTTTGGTAACTTTGGCATTTATAACAGCATCACGAACGATAGGAGGAACTATTACAGTATCTTTCTTTTTTATTTCTGCATCAAAAAAGCTTGAAATTAAATAGTGATCGCATTTCGGAAGCTTTGCCTTTACAATTGCTTTAGCCAGATTATAATTATTTTTTTCAGCTTTCGGTATTTCTATATTCAGCTTACAGCGGTTCATCACCTGCATATTATCGATGCTGATAATTGGAATTTTTAAATGTTTGGCAAAAAGGTAGGTAAAAGATTCAAAATCAGAAATGATCAGATCCGGTTTAAAGCTTTTGTGAATCATTAAATACTGCGAAAAATTATGCAGCAAATTTTTGGGTGCGCCCTTCAGGTTTAGAAGAAAAGTTTTTCTCTTTGAAACTTCCGAATTTTTAAATGCGAAGTGCAGCCCTTTTATCTCATGAACCATTTTGGGGAATGCTTTATCCAAAAACAGGTAAGCTTTAGAGCTGGAAACAACCATCACATTATGCTCTTTTAAAAGAAAGTCTATTACAACTTTACTTCTTGTGGCATGCCCCATGCCTTCTCCGGGTACTCCGTATAGTATATTCATATTTTTGATTTTGCTGGCAGGATCAATTTTTTTGTATTGTCAAAATAAAGAAAAATTACGGCGGTAAACAATCCCATGGCAGCGCCGAAACTTACATCTAAAGGTGTATGTGCGCCAATTGCTACTCTCGAAATCCCCACCATGAAAGCCCAAATAAATGGAAGAACATATAATAATCTTGCTGTTTTGTTTTTGGAATGATGCATGCTGAAAGCCATAATGAAAGACAATAAAAATGCATTGAATGAATGCCCTGAAGGAAAGGAATATCCAGACTCCGCAACCCAATGATTCAATACTTTTGAATCAATATTACTGAATTTTTCAGATTGGGAGTCAATAATACAGCGAAGTAATTGTTTTCGATCCTGCTCATTGAGATCATAAAGCGCATTCATTTTAAAATTAATCCCTGATTGTTCCGCAACAAAAGTATAACTAGGCCTTGGCAGTTTTAAAATGTTTTTTGTCACATACTCATTAAACAATGCGAAAGAGGCCAACAAAATGCATAGGGCAGCAACTGATTTTAAAAACACTTGGGCTTTTTTCCTTTTTGATCCAAATCTTATGGTATAAAAATAGCTTGCGATAAGCACTATTATTAACGTACCCCATTTGCCTGCCGATTGTGTCATCCAGTATGCCGTGGTGCACCACCAGCTATCCTTTGAACAGGCTGTAAATCCTAAGGATAAAAACCATACTGAACAAAGCAGTATTGAATAAAAGAGAATTGATATGAAGATGACTTTTTTGATGATAACAGATTTAAAGTGATCCGCTAATTTACAATTTTAAAAGTAAAATAATATTCTCGTAATTTTTGCATGTACTGCAAATATCAAAAACAGCAATTAAGAGGCCAACGCACATATTTCGACAAGCTCAATATGACATTCGCGCGGACAGTCTGAGGATTGAATTTTTGGAAAAAAATAAACAATAAAAATGACGAAATTATATTCACTATTTTAATTGCCTGTCATTCAGAATCCTTCCATTATTTTTGGAAGGATGAAGAATCTTCTCAATACAAAGAAGATCCTGCTGCGAAGAACAAGATCCTTCATCGCCAAAAAGGCTCTTCAGGATGACATTGTAATTAATTGGCAGCGCGTCAATTATCAAACACGTCAATGGCAGCTTGTCGAAGAACTTGGAGACACTTTTATTTTTAAAATTCCATAACATAATGACATTGCCCTCTGTAACATAATAAAAATATTCCGGGAAATTTGTCGTACACCCTAATTATTGATGCCTTTTCTCATAACTTTGTAAACAGGTTTCGGCGGCCTGTTAAAATGTATTATTAATATCTTTAATTGTTATGCCGCGTTAGGGATTGCAGCGAAAATCCTTTTGCCCTTGCAAAAGATTGAAGCGGAAAGCCCGCCCCTTT
>CAISYK010000078.1 GCA_903889605.1 uncultured Bacteroidota bacterium | reverse complement strand
GTTTGCGGACAGCTTCTAAACCCTCTAATACTTGTATACTGTCAGCCGAATATTCGGCTGAAGCTTCAACTCCGGTCAGCACAGGTTTTGTTTCTTTTTCGTTCATTGTTTTTTCCATAATTTAGTAATAATTCTCACCCTTTTTATTGAGGGCTAACAAAGATAGTTTTTTACCCTCAGAATAGCTATAATTATGGATTAAAATGAGCATTAATTACTAACAATTAGTTAACAAAAAGATGTGTTGCGGGAGAATGTATTCTGCCTTAATAATAAGCAGCAAAAATGTCGGATATGGAAAGGAATTTTGTTCTAAAACTTTGATTATTTCAATATAAATACATGAAAAATTAATTGGCAATTGTAAACTTTACTATTTGTGAAGAATACATCGCATTTAACTTTAAAAAATACAGCCCGTTTTTAAATCCCTCAAAATCAATTTGAACATTTTTATTTCCAGCAGGTTGGTTTTGAATGGTGATTGTTTTTAATGTTTCTCCAAGTATATTAATAACTTCAAAACCTATATTATTAGTTTCAGTTATGCTGTAAACTAGAGATGCTGTGTTATTAACAGGATTAGGGAATACTTTTAAGTTTACTAAATTGTTTTCGCTTTCAGGCAAACCTGAAGTCCCAAGAGCCTGATCAATTGCGGGGCCTATTTGATGTAAATCAGCGCCGCTGTTTTCATTATAATATACCAAATGGCTAGTGCCTCCCAAAACTACAATTTTCGGCATTCCTAAGCCATTTAGACTATATTGACTCATTTTTAGTGCTGTATCTGAAATAATCTCAGCCTCCTGCAATCCGTTTTGTGAAGCCCATGTATTTATAGATGAACAAGAGTCAGTCCCACTGTCATCTGATATATAAAACTTGACACGTCCAGGGTTTGAATCAGCATACGCAGCAACTGAATTAAATGCCGATAATGTAGGAGATACACAAGCACCGCAAGGCATCACAAAAGAAATAACAATTACTTTACCAGAATCAAGTTCGGTATAAAGGCTATGTGAATTTCCAGAACAATCAGTTAATGTATAATCAGCTGCATTTGTTTGTCCGAAAGCTGCAATTCCATATAAAATAAATATGAAACCGATAAACATCAGTTTTTTCATTTCAAAGTTTATTGTTTTTAGGTGAATTCATCTTACCAAAAGTATCTAAAACAAAGAACATTAGCTATCAATTTTATTTTTTTAATAATCTATTTAATTTCATGAATGGCATCATAAATTATGATGTTCCAAAATTTGCGGTCTTTATTTTAATTTTGAGCGGAAATTAAAGTTGTATTTTTTAGGAATATGGTACAGGAAATTGAATTTATACTTTATACTGCCGATCAGAAAAAGAGCAAAGATTTTTACAGTTTTGTATTGGATCTGACTCCAACATTGGATGTTGAAGGAATGACGGAATTTATGCTTAGTCCAAATTGTAAATTGGGGTTAATGCCGGAAAAAGGCATTGCAAAGATTCTATCAAACAAAACTCCGCATCCTGCTTCAGGCAATGGAATTCCCAGATGTGAAATTTATTTTAAGGCAGATAACATTGAGGATTATTTTTCACGAGCTGTTGCTGCATGAGGGGAAATAATAAGTGGATTTGCTCTACGCGATTGGGGCGATAACGCTGCTTATGTCAGTGACCTTGACGGACACATTATTGCCTTTGCAGAAAAAAGCATTCATTAAACTTTTGGGTTATATTAAAAACAGCAAAATGGCCGCGATATGTTATGGGAGAAATAGAAGTTCTAAAACGAATATGATAAGCCTCCCATTATACTTAACTTTTGGGTTGGATAGTTACTCCAGCGATAGTAGCGGTAATTAGTTATGTTATTAAAGTTTAAGAAGAAGCCTGTTTTTTTTGTATACCTATATTCTAAGCCGATATTTGCATCAAAAACACCTTTTAGTTCTTTAGTTATAACTATTGTTGGAGTGTCGTATACGAAAAATTTTGCAAATTGGTTGTCTATATAAAATAGGTCGGCTCTTACGATAATTTTATCCTGAAGATTGTAATTTGCAGAAAGTGCTATTTCTACTTGCGGCTTATACCAAGCTCTCAGCTCTGTTTTCATTTTGTAATTAAAATATTCACCGCGTAAATTAATACGTAATTTTTCACGCTGCTGATAAGAAACTTCACCACGGATATTTAAAACAGAGGCATCATCATAAATAACATCAAACTTGTTTTGCAGGCCTTCTATATCATTTATATACATCGCCATGTTTTTTACATTTGAATACGATGCAATGGCATTAAAAGAAGTAGTGGATGACAACGTCCCTTTAATGCCGCCATACAACTCATATTGTTTATTTGAATTTACCATTTTAAGTTCGGATAGTACAAATGGGTTATTATCAGAAAAAGTTTTAAAACTGTTTTTTTGCAGACCGCCAGTAAAACCCGCATAAGGGATAATTATATCGTCAATTACATTATAACTTAAATCAACATTAGGATAAAAATAGAATTTCGACTGTATAAAATTGTCCATAGTGGCAGTAAAACCAAGACTTGCATGATACTTCTCACCTTTGGCAATAAAATTCGGACTTAATGCAATAATAGTATTATTGAAAGTATCTAATTTGGTTTTGTAATTGTAATAATCAACCAGCGCATTAACTTTGAGCAGTTCTTTATTTACCTGGGTTTGAACAAAACCTGCTGCTTTGATATTATTTTCCGAAGCTTTATAATTATCAGCCACGTTGTAATAACTCAATTTCACATCGTGATTGTATCTTTTTTGATCGGCATAATGGCTAATTAACTGGGCATTTCCTGTGAATAAATTAAATCGCTGCAGAGTAAGGTCTTTGCTTATATTAAACATGTTTGCATCATAACCATAAAAGTGGACCGCATTTCGGGCAAAATCAAAATTACCAAGGAGGGTGTGTTCTTTCAAAAACTTTTTGCCGTATATATTTATTTCATTATCGCTGAAACCTGAATAACCATAGTTTTTAAGAGTGGCAGATGAAGACAGATGCTTTAATCGTAAACCATACAATCCTTCCTTTGAGCGTAAATTGTTATACCACAATTCACCATAAGGCGTAGTGTAGGTTCCCATGCCGATTTTTACTAAAGTATTATATAGTTTGGTCAGAGGTTCGCCGACCATTTGTGCGGGTTTTATTGGCTCTACGTCAAAACCTGTAATTATTCTTTTTGAATTTATTCCGTAACCTGATACAGGCAGTTTTGGAGTTGAATCGTTTATTATAGGATTTTCATTGATTTTGTTGGCATCAATAATTGCAGGCTTGTATTCACCAACGCTTATGATAATCATAGAATCCAGATAGCTTTGTGCCATCAAAGCACTTATCGGCATTGAAAGCATTAGGGAAATAATTATCGTTTTTATACTGATATTTTTTTTCATCACTTGCATTATATCATAAAAATTATAAAACTTTTTACCCTCTTAAGATTTTTTAAAATATTCTTAACTTTCAGATGTTTATAAATCACAACAGAGTATAAGCCCTAACAGGGTTTGAAACCCCGTCAGGGATGCTGTTCTATTCCTGTTTCTTTATTTCCGGAGGTGGAGGCTCATTAAATAATTTTTTTTGTTCAGTACTATCCCCTTCAAACTTCACTTCTACAGGAGAACTTATTGTTTTTATTTGCTTTGCTTCGTTTTCGGAAGCTGTTATTTTATCTAATTTTTCCTGCGCTGTTTTAATCAACTCGGGAATATCAGAGTCTGAAATAATTGATTTTAAAGTAGTTTTAGCCTGGAAATTATCGTTCGCAGCCGAATAATTATCCGCCAGCAAAATCAGTGCTTTGGTAACCCAAAATGGGTAGTCGCCGTCGCCATTTATAAAATCAAAAATTGTCTTTTCTGATTGTTTGTAATCGAGTTTCAAAAATTGAATAAATGCAATAGTATATGAAGCTTGTGCGCCCAGTTCATTCTTTGCAGAATTGGCAACAGCGTGAAATTCAGCTAAAGCCTCATCAAACTTTTGCGCCGCGAGAAGCGACTGTGCAATTGTGAAATGCGACTCATTTATTAATTCATTGCTGACCTTTTCAAGCGCTAAAACCTGTTTCGAATAATTAATTGCCTCCGGGTAATTCTTTAATTGAAAATAGCAGCGCATCATCCCTATTTTTGCAGCTGCATTTTTTTTAGGATCCTCCGCAAACGGCTCCAATTGTTTGAAATATTCCAGAGCCTGAGTATAATTTAGTTTTTTGTAAAAAATATCCGAAGCGCGATACAGCGACTGTTCGGTATACAAATTTTTATTTTTACTAAGAACATAAGTATAACCAGTTAAAGAAGAATCAATATTGCCCAATTTATAATCACATTCTGCTTTATGAAACTTTACATCCAAAATAAAAATACCATCAGGGAAATTTTTAATATAATCTGTATAATCACTAACAACACTTTTGCAGTCCTGTTCCAGATAATGTTTTTTTCCTATGCTGTAAGACATTGAATCCAGTTCCGGAATTGGAAGCGCTGCGCCGATAGATTCCAGATAATCCTGCATTGTAAATATATTTCCTTTTGAATAGTAGATTGATTTCACTACATTAATTGCCTCGTAAGCTTCCACAGATTTGCGGTCTTTTTTTATCAATTGATCAAAATATGATAATGCAGCAGCGTCTTCTTTCCGGTTATAATATATCAAACCAATTTTACTCAAGCAGGAGTTTACATAAATACTATTGGGATACTCAACAATAAAGTTTTTAAAATGGGTTAATGCAGGTTCGTTTTGATTGTCGGCCATATATGTAGCAGCTAATTCAAACTTTGCTTTTTGAAAAAAAGTTGATTTTGGATATTCGCTGATAAACAAAAGCAGGTCGGAGATTTTTGCTGGAAATTTTTTCTGAACTCCATTAGCAAGAGCTTTTTGGAACAATGCATAATCAGCATCTACCAATTTCATTTTATATGATTGGTCGTAATAGCTTACGGCATTGTCAAAATCACGGGTCATAAAATACCCATCACCAATACGATTATATGCGTCATTTAATTTTTTTGTATCTGCCTTTTGTTTAAATGTTACAAACTTTCTAAACCACAAATTACTATTAGTATAATCTTTTTGTTTATAATACGAATAGCCGATATTATAATTAGCATCACTTAATTCGGATTTGCCTATTGATCCTGGTTCATCAATATATGTTTGGAAGCTTTCAATTGCGTTTCCATATTGTTTAAGACGGTAGTAAGACTCAGCTTTCCAATATACAGCAGAAGCTGCAAATTCTTTATCATACCTGTACTTTGTTGCTTTATCAAATAACTTAATAGCATCAGCGAATTCCAAATTATTAAATAAGTCAATACCCCTGTAATATGCAACTTTTTGATACGCTTGTTTTAATTCGGGAGTTAGTGTTTTAATACTGTCAATTGCTTCAATGGCGTCCTTATAACTTTTAGAAGTTGTGAACACATTTACCAGGAAAATATAAGCTTCATCAACGCGTGTTGAATTAGGATAATTTTTAATATATTTTTGAAAAGCCTTAATGGCTTCGTTATATGGATTATATGCCAACTCGTAACACAGTTTTGCGTAAGTATATAAAGCATCTTCCTGTATTCCTCTATCAAAATCAAGCTTGGACGCCTGGCCAAAAGCACTTCGTGCATTTTGTTTATAATCCGTTTTCAAATAGCAATCCCCTACGTGATAGAAAGCATTCTGAGCAAGAGAATCATTGTCGACATTTGTTACAGCAATAAAATAATCTCTCGCATTATTATAATCTTTCACTTTATAATACGCATAACCTAGTTGGTAATTATCTTTACGAGGCAATGAGCCTGTCGCTTTTTCAAATTTTTTCAAATATGGAATAGCTTCATTAAAACGCGAAGTATTGTAATAGGATTCGCCGATAATACGTGCTATTTCAGGTGCCCGTTTGGTGCTTGTCGAATCCAGTAATGTTGGAGCATAACTAATTACATCATCGTATTTGCCTTGTAAATAGTATAGCTGAGCAATGTAATAAGGAACAACTGTTTTAAATGTTTCGTTTAACTGCAGCTTTAAGAAATCCTTCATGGCGGTTTCATAATTCTTTTCAGTGTATGAAATATGGGCGTAATAATATTTTGCAGAAGCTGCGTATTTATTATCTACATCTTTTATTTCATAGAAATCTTTTTTTGCTGCGACATATTTTGCTTCAGTAAAATTGCTGTAGCCATGTTTAAAATAATATTCAGATAATTCTTCAGTTGTTAAATCATAGATGTCAACCTTTTCAAACCAGTCAATTGCATCACGATATTTCTTTTTGCTATAATTGTATTTACCAAGGTAGAAGTATGCCGTTTTTACTTTTGGACTTTCAGGGTGGTCTTTGATAAATTGTTTTAAAAGCCATTCGCCGTCTTTATTATATAGCTCAATGGCGCAGGCAGCCTTATAATATTCAGCATCAATATGGACAAGTGATTGTAAATTATTCTGGGATAAAATTACTTTGCTGAAACTTTTTTGTGCAGCACCGAATTTCTCTTTTTGAAACAGCTCTATACCCGTTTTAAATTCGGCATCTTCATGAACAGCCATTATTGTTTTTTGTGCAAAAACCGAGGCTGCTCCTGTTAAAATAATAATAAATGCTGCTGCAAATCCAATTGCTTTCAGTTTGTTCATTAGGCAATTTAATGGTTGAAGGGCGTAAAATTAGTAAGGATCGCCGCATTAATATTTATGATGTTTGAAAGTTATTAACGCCGCTATGTTGAAAGTATTGCAATTAAACATTTAATGCTTATTCATTACGAAGTATTTTTGAATCACTTCACTGCTTCCCAAAAGGTTTCAAGTATTAATTGTTTCAAGTTTTGTTTATTGTACTAAACTTAAAACTTTGAAATACAGTTTGTAAACATGAAATTTTGAGAAGTTTAGGATGGCTAAAAATCTCAATATGGCACTCGACAATATAATTCATTTAGATAAGGTATCAATATTTCAAAAGCATAATTTGGTGCTTACCAATGTTTCATTAGATATTGATAAAGGCGAATTTGTTTACCTGCTTGGTAAAACAGGAAGCGGTAAAAGCAGCTTATTAAAAACACTGTACGCCGAATTGGATTTGATTGAAGGAGAGGCCGTCGTTGCCGGGTTTGATTTAAAGGCGATTAAAAGAAAGGAGATTCCTTTTTTACGAAGAAAATTGGGTGTTGTTTTTCAGGATTTTCAATTGCTTACCGATAGAAGTGTAAATGATAATCTATTATTTGTTCTTAAAGCTACAGGCTGGAAAAACAAAGAAGAGATGCAGAAGCGTATGCAGGATGTCTTGGAGAAAGTTCATTTATCGACTAAAGGTTTTAAAATGCCGCATGAGCTTTCAGGCGGTGAGCAGCAGCGTATTTCAATTGCGCGTGCATTACTGAATGACCCTGAACTAATCCTTGCAGATGAACCTACCGGCAACCTCGACCCTGAAACCTCTGAAGAAATTATGAAAGTTTTGCTTGAGATAAGCAATAGCGGACGAGCTGTACTTATTGCAACACATGACATAATGATGTTTAATAAATTTCCTTCACGCACCATAAAATGTGAGGACGGCAAAATTATTGATTCGAAGGGTTCGCTTTGAAATATATTTTAAATTGAGCAGGCAAATGATAAAAATAAAAATGAAAGTTTTCTTAAATCTCCAAACTGCAATTTTTATTACTGCGATCTCCTCCAAAAAATAACTGCAACATTGGTTGGACGTGTTTCCGTATTGATGTTTCCTGAACTCATGGTACCCACGTTAATACTAACTGGATGGTCATGCGGAGCGATTGTATGAGAATGTGAGCCATCAGCATTTATTCCATTAGTATGATCTAAACAGCTTTGATTGAGCTGCCCCATAAAATTCCCGGCAGTAGATCTTCCATCCCAACCCGTCCCGCATGTAGAAACAGTGTTATTTGGAAAGTCTCCGCTGTTTCCTGTATTACTGCTTAAGTTGTCATCATAGGGAATCCAAGCTCCGTTATTGGAAGTAACTCCTGTAGTATTTCCGCCATGGTTATGCGAGCCGTCAGTAGAAGTGTTAAGCACTGCGGAATTGCCAACAGTACCTGAACCGCTATGCGTGTGGTTTTCCATTGCAAAATTTTGTACAGCTCCTGTAAGCGGAGGTAATGCAACATTTGAGAGTCCTCCAATTGCGCGAATAAATTCTCCGTTTGAAATGTCTGTTAAAATCCAAACTGTACATGGATAAATAGTGTTTGGGTCAGCAGAGTTGAACCATTGTAGGTATGTTGAGCCTATAGGAGGAGTATCCGCATTCTGCCAGCATATTCCGTTGAAAACTTCTAAGACTCCAGTTGTTGTATTGAACCTGACTGAACCAATCGGTGCTCCTGCAGGTTGTTGTGCGGTTGTTCCATTTGGGATGCCAATTGCATCCGTTGCATTAATCTGGACAGAAACAGTTGCTGTTGTTGTATTTATACCAATATTATTTCCATTCTGAAAAATAATTGAATTGCATATTTCAGTAGGCGACGTGAACATGCTGATGTATCCTGTAGAGGCGGCGGAACAATAGCCATCTGGACCGGTTGGGCCTGTATATCCGGAGGGCCCTGTCCCTCCGGTTGACCCAACAGACCCCGTATTGCCTGTTAAGCCAATTAATCCAGTTGACCCAGTAAGCCCGGTAGATCCAGTGACCCCTGTAGATCCAGTCGACCCTGTATAACCAGTTGTACCAGTAACACCTGTTAATCCGTTTGAACCTGTATTTCCCTGTACGGATTTACAAAGCGAAATCCAGTTAAGACTAGGCAGTCTGTAAAAGCAATAACACATTGAATCTGTATTATAAATCAATAATGAGTTTGCTGGGCTCAGAATGGCATTCATTCCTGCTGTGTTCATTCTTGGAACTAACATCCCTTTGTTAGCTGAGAGTAATTCTAAAATGGCGCTGGGATCCGGAGTAATAGTACCAATACCAACGTTATTGTTTTGTGCTTTTAAGGAAAAAGAAGCAAGCATACAGAAGTGTATAAAACCAAGTAATAAATTTTTTTTTGAAGTTGTAAAATCTTTCATTGGCGAAGATTTGGGAAGAATTTGGAAATTAATAAAGCCGATGCTTATACTCTGGGTATTCCTGATTCAACAATTGAATTTTTTATAAATGTAAAACTTTATTTTCAAACTCCCAATATTCTTGTATCTTCCCTTTGGCGAACAGATTTTATTTTAATCGAATATAAATCCATCAACAAAAATAAAAAGAATTTAAAATTCAATATCTAAATCAAAAGCCTGGCGAAGTTTGTTTATGGTTGGGTTTTTTTCGGCAAGATGTTTATAGCGGTCGGTAGCGGTGTATAAATTAGTTTTGTCTTCTGCCAAAGTCATTATTAGGTTAACCTGAATGGCGAAATTATTTAATTCTCTTCTTAAAAATCCTAAAAAATTCATTTTATCCTCGTTGAAGGTTTCTTCCAGGGCTTTGTTAGTAATTGTAAATTCAATTATTGATTCTTCTTTCAAAACAGGGCGTTTACTCAATAATGCGATTGATAAATTTGATTTTCCTTTTACTTTTAAATCATTGGCATATTTATCCCATACGCATTCAAGTTCTTGCTGAGTGAATGATGTTTTCAGCATGCCGGAAGTATTCTGACTTTTATCAAGATCGTTATCCTTAGCTTGTTCTGCCTTTTTTTCAATATTAAGGTGCTGATTAATAGAAGGCGTTGATGTTTTTATCAACGGCTTTTTAAAGGCTGCAATTGTGTTTTCAGATT
>CAISYK010000077.1 GCA_903889605.1 uncultured Bacteroidota bacterium | reverse complement strand
GGTGCAAACGGTTCAATCCTCTGACATCTTTTCCATAACTGCCAGCTTCTCTGCGGAAGCAAGGGGTGTACCCGCACATTTTGATCGGCAGCTGCTCTGTCTTTACAATCACATCACGGTAAATATTAGTAAGAGGTACTTCGGCAGTGGGTATCAAATATAAATTATCTATTGTAGAATGGTACATCTGACCTTCTTTGTCGGGCAGCTGTCCTGTAGCATACGCAGAGGCTTCATTCACCATAATCGGCGGCTGAATTTCCAAATACCCTGCTGCTGTTGCTCTATCCAGGAAAAAGTTTATCAAAGCACGCTGCAGACGGGCTGCTTTACCTTTATAAACTGGAAATCCTGCTCCGGTAAGTTTAACACCTAATTCAAAATCAATCAAATCATACTTTTCAGTAAGTTCCCAATGAGGCTTGGCGCCAGGGTGCAATTTTGGTATCTCACCCTCTTGGTGTATATTTTCATTATCAGCAGGTGTTTTACCTTTCGGCACTTTTAAACTCGGTGTATTCGGCACCTGAACCAATAAATTGTGCTGCTGCTCTTCAATTGTTTTCAAAAGTTCTGAAAGTTTATTTGAACTTTCTTTTACAGCAATGCTTTTATTTTTTAGTTCATCAGCTTCTGCTTTTTTGCCTTGTTTATACAAATCGCCAACCTGTTTAGCAATAATGTTTGCTTCATTTAGTAATGAATCCAGTTCATTCTGGGTGCGTCTTCGGTCATTATCAAATTCAAGAACTTGTTCAAGAATTAATTTTGCATCAAAATTCTTTATCGCCAAACGTTCAATTGCCTGGTCTTTGTTTTCACGGATGTATTGGAGCTGCAGCATATATGAGTTTAAAGTTTAAAGGTATGAGACATGAGATTTTATAATTTCAAAAATGCAGGGATTATCTGTTTTCCTGGTTGTATTGTTTTGTTTTATTTTCTAAAATTCAGCGACTATGAAAATTCTAATAAACAATTTTACCGCTAAGTCGCTAAGACGCAAAGTATTTGTTTTTTTTATTTGTATTTTTTTCTTCGCTTCTTTGCGTCTTTGCTGGAAAAAATATTATCTCAGTGAAAATAAAAAATCTCCTAAACTTCTGTTGAAGCTTCAGGAGATTTTTTATAAAATTTTGAATAACCTTATGCTTGAGCAGGGAATGGAATAATAGAAACGTACGATTTATCATCACGTTTCTTTTTGAATTCCACTGTGCCGTCAACTAAAGCAAATAAAGTATGGTCTTTGCCAATGCCCATATTTGCTCCTGGTCTGTGTTTAGTACCTCTCTGACGTACAATAATATTTCCCGAGATAGCTAATTGCCCTCCAAAAATTTTAACGCCTAAACGTTTGCTATGTGATTCGCGGCCGTTATTTGTACTACCCGCGCCTTTTTTATGTGCCATTTTTTTATTAGATTAAAAATTAAAAAATTAAGAACTGATAAAATCAATTAAAATTATTTAGCTGCTTTTTTAGGCGCCGCTTTTTTAGCAGGTGCTTTTTTTACAGGAGCTTCTGCAGCTTCTGCTTTAGCTTTTTTTACAGCAGGTTTCTTAGTTTTCACTTCTTCTACAGGTTTTTCAACTTCTGCAATAGGTGCTTTCTTTTCAATTACTAGTTCATCTTTCAAAGTTTCACCTTTAGCTAAAACCCCTTGAATAAGGATTTGAGATAATTGCTGACGATGACCGTTTGATTTCTGGTAACCTTTTCTGCGTTTTTTCTTAAATACGATGACTTTGTCACCTTTTAGATGGGCAAGTACTGTTGCAGCTACTTTTGCACCATCAACTGAAGGAGTTCCTATTTGAACTTTTCCATCGGTATCGATCAACAAAACTTTGTCGAACTCTACTTTTGACCCTTCGCTAGCTTCTAGGCGGTTCACATAAACTTTAGTTCCACGTGTTACCTTAAATTGTTGCCCGGCTATTTCTACGATTGCGTACATTTTTTTGGGTTTATTTGTTAATACTATCCAAGTAAATACTTTCTTGGGGGCACGAAATTACGAAAATATTTTATTCCGGCAATGATTCCAGGCTTTTTTTCTTATTTACCATGTAAACACCTAATAAAATAAAGCATATCCAAACAAAATGCATGGGCAATACTGCTTCATTGTCAAAAAGCCCCCATCCCATTGCCACTATTGGTATTAAGTAGGTTACAGACGACGCGAAAAGGGCACTGGTATTCCTTATCAATACATTGAACATAATTACCGAAATTGCAGTGCCGAATATTGCCAGAATGCTTATAAAACCCAAGCTTTTCAATGCAATAGGATTAATCATTACTCTGGTTGTAAAATCAGTAGTAAACAAATAGGCTCCTGCAAGTGGTCCAATAAACATCATTGCCCAAACCGTTGCGGTAGTGGAATTTACTTCGCTGAGGTGTTTTTTAATAATGTTTACGCTC
The DNA here is from genome assembly GCA_903889605.1 of uncultured Bacteroidota bacterium. GTDB lineage: Bacteria > Bacteroidota > Bacteroidia > 2-12-FULL-35-15 > 2-12-FULL-35-15 > 2-12-FULL-35-15. The sequence continues at coordinate 5,437 of CAISYK010000077.1, read as the reverse complement.
AATCCATAACATATTGTTGCCAATACCACATAAAAAACAAATAGAAAACCGCTGTCCATATCATCTTTTTTGCCGACCATAAGCAAGCCTAATGCTCCCACAAACCCAATCGTAATGCCGACTGCATTTATCCAGCCCGTTTTGGCTCTGAATAACAGTACACCAATGATCAACGTAAACATCGGTGTTAAAGAATTAAGCATTCCTGTGAGTGAATGAGTGATTCCGGTTTCAGCTTTAGTAAATAAAAATGCAGGAATAAAATTGCCTATCATTCCCATAGCAAAGAAGGCTTTCCAATGTTTTAATGATTCCTTTTTTACGTGTTTAAAAATTAATGGAGATAAAAAAAGGAACGCTATAAATATGCGAAGTGCCGCAACCTGGTCGTTTGAAAAGACTTCCAAACCGCGTTTCATCAAAATAAAAGAACTGCCCCAAATGAGAGCAAGTGAAACAAAAATAAGCCAATTGATAAATTTAGTATTCATTTGTATGATTATTTTACAAAGATAGGTTTAGTTATGGAAATCAAAAAAAATCAATCAATTGGAGGTGTGTAACAATGGATAAAATATTTTCATATGTTTAATTGGCTTGCTGTATAACGAGTATTTGACTTAATCAGAAATATAATATCCTGTAAATTTTGCGGTTTGAGTAAATCAAGTAGATTTATGATTTCCGGGATTATTCATTATTTCAGTCTGTCTGCGTATGGATTCATCGTGGATCAAATGATATACAGCTTTAATAAAATCTTCTGGAAGGCCAAGCTGATTGGCGTTTAAAATACTTTTGTCAATTAGATTTCTCCAATGCGATACCTGTAAAACCGTAACATTGTTACTTCGTTTGTACTCTCCTATTTTTGCCGAAACGGCCATCCGTTTTGCAAGCAATTCCAATAAATCGTTATCTATTTTGTTAATAATCGACCGCAGTTCGACGAGTTTGGTCTGTAACTCAATGCTTGCAATTGATGAAGTACGGATATTCAAACCATCGATAATTTTTTTTAATTCAATCGGCGTTATTTGCTGCTTTGCATCACTTAATGCAGATATAGGATTAAAGTGAGTTTCAATCATCAATCCGTCCATATCCATATCCATTGCTTTTTGAGCTAGATACGGAATAAGTTCAGGTGTCCCCCCGATATGTGAAGGGTCGCAAATTACAGGTAATTCAGGGCAAGCCGTTTTTAACTCAATGGCCAACTCCCATTTTGGCGAATTACGGAAAGGACCATTATCGTATGAATGAAATCCGCGGTGTATAGCTGCGATTTTTTTTATACCCGAATTATTGATACGCTCCAAAGCCCCTGCCCATAACTGGAGATCAGGGAAAATAGGGTTTTTTACAAACACAGGAATATCCGCACCTTTCAAAGCATCGGCTATATCCTGAACTGAAAAAGGATTTACTGTGCTGCGTGCGCCGATCCATAGAATATCAATACCATGTTTCAAACACTTTTCAACATGTTCGGCATTCGCTACTTCCGTTGCAGTGAGCAAACCTGTTTCCTTTTTTACTGTCTGCATCCATTTTAACCCAATATCGCCAATACCTTCGAATGTGTTGGGACGAGTGCGGGGTTTCCAAATACCGGCTCTAAAAACACTATTGGGATAAAAAGCCGCAACTTGCTTTGCAGTATTCAGCATTTGTTCCTCACTTTCGGCACTGCATGGCCCTGCAATAAGCAAGGGCTTTGTATAATTTGGAAACCAATTTTTTAATGGCTTTATGTCAAGTTCCAGCTTCAATTTTAGTTTTGTTAATTTGAAAGTTCAATAATTTCATTTGCAAATCTGCAAAGTGGTTTATCACTATTAGGGCGTTAAATTAAAGATATTAGCAAAGGGATGCAAATAATTTTTTGAGTTTTTGGAACAAGATTATAAGTGACACACTTATAATCTATCTTCGAACCTGAACAAATACCTGTAAAATAAAAAAGGGGCAGATGCCCCCTTATAATTTGCATAAAATTAATAATTACTCAGTGAAGATTATTTTTTTTGTAAAAGCAGTATTATCAATTGAAAGTTTAATAAAATATATTCCGCTGCTGATGTTGTTCTTTTGTTTTGAAATTTGAATAGAGTAATCGCCTTCCTGCTGATCATTATTTGTTATCTCCATTATTTTTTTACCAAGCAGATCCATTAATTCAATTTTTGTGTTTCCCTTATTGTTTAAGTGATAAGCTATCGCGGCGCTTTGGTCAGTTGGATTTGGGTATATTGTTACGCCGGAGTTATCAATATCGTTATCATCAATTCCAACCACACCATTAATATTTATATCATCTATATAAATATTATTGCTTGCTTTACCTGTTGTGTATTCAAATTTGAAACGGACATTATTTGTGGCAATATTATTAGGTATTGCAACTGTATGTGAAGCCCATTGATTGGATGAAACAGGAATAAAACTTTCCGGATGGTAACTATTGTTGTTTAATTCCATTCCTGGAATAGTTGAACGTAACGACCAAGTTTGTCCGCAATTGTTTGATGAATATATTTTCAGGATATCATTCAATTCAGAGACAGAGTTTGCTTTCGAAGCAGCAGCGCATTTGAAATTTAGAGTGGCTCCGCTTACAATGGACATATCAAAAGCCGGAGTAATAAAATCATCAACATCCAAGACATAATTATTATACCCATTCATTACCATGCTGTGATTCCCGCTGTATCCCGCAGTGTTGGTTATTGTCCACTTATTGTTATTGTTATCATAATTGTTTATTATCCAACTCCAATAATTTGAGGACGATTCAAAGTTTTCAGAAGCAAGACCGGCATACTGTCCCCAAGGCTGGCTTACATGTATAAAATAATCTTTTACGGCTGAATCTGAGCCGGAAATATTGCTGGCTATTAGTTTTACTTGATAATCTCCAGGTGTACTATATGTAATAACGGGATTGTTTGATATTGAAGTTGATGGAGTTCCTCCTTCGAAAGTCCAAAGTACATTAGCTGCAGATCCAAGTAAAATGTTTTTGGAAAATGTAACGCTGGTTCCAGCGCAAATTGCAGTGCGGTTTGAATAAAAATCGGGATGAGGGATACATTCAGCTGCAGCCTGGCTTGCATCATCTGTTCCTGTTGCCAATAAATTGGAAGTTCTCCATAAGCGGTTTCTATATGAAACGTCACTTTCTAATGCTGTTCTCATTCTATCTTTTTGTCCTCGTGTAAACATTACTGAACAATAGGAATAATCCATATAATTTTGTGTGTTTTCGATTATTCCTCCCGAACCGGCGAAGGTAACATTATCAATGCTGAATGTTCCCAAGCTGTCTTCAGCATTCCACCCATAGAAGCGAAAAGTAATCGGGGTAATTGTATTTGTATAGGATGCACCGCTCAAAGAAATTGAACTTCCGCTTTGGTTTAATGTTGTATCGTGTTTATAGAAAAATTCATTTGTGCCCTCAATACTTAAATTTGTATTACCAATTACCGAAGCGGGAAGGTTGCTGGAAAATCCATTATTGCTTGAACGAACTGCATAAGTTCTCACTCCCGAAGATGATCGTTGGAAATTAAAGCTGATACCTGTTAAAGACATGGTACTTCCCCATACAGGTTTTATAGTTACTTCGTAATATTTTGATGTATTTATACTTCCCATTAAAGAATCATATACCAATGTATCACTATTTGCAGACCCAGTATCCCAGCCGGAAAATGAAAAACGCAATGAATCGTTTGAGTTTGCAGAAACCCCTATCGCTGAAAAATGGCCAAAATCCGTACTTGGGGATGCTTGTAAATGGCTGGTATCAATAGTTCCTGAAGATGCAGTTACGCTGTTAAAATTGTAAAGGGCTGAAAAATTGTCTAAAGAACAATGGGGAGTCCAAAGATCACATGATAAATGTCCTTTTGTTTCAGGTGTATCATCTACTAAATCATCACCGCATGCTACCTCCGGAGAATTTGTGGATCCCCATGGATGGTATAAACTCATCCAATGGCCAATTTCATGTGTTAATGCCCTCGAGGTCCCAATAGATCCAGTTCCAATGCTTCCAATATATTCTGATAATATTAGTATCCCATCTATTGGTGACATTATACCGTTCACGTCTGCTGGGAAATAAGCGTAGCCCGCAACTCCTGCATCACCAATAGTTTTAACTGTCCATACATTAAGATAGCTGTTTCTTGGCCATTGATGTATTTTTGAATAATCGTTTGCACTATTTGTTTTATGAGTGTAAATCCTTTCAATACCATTGGTACAGTTGCCATTGGGGTCTAATCTGGCAAGCCTGAATTGTATTTTAATTTTTGCAGCAAGGGTATCAAAAGGCGAATTTCCAACAATTGCGGATGTGTCGGCATTAAGCTTGGCATAATCCCGGTTTAGGATATTTACCTGGTCGAGTATCTGCGCATCCGAAATGTTTTCTGTACCAAAAGTATGTAGGACATGAAATACGATGGGAATAGTATAAACAACTTCATTTGCCTGAAGCCCTTTTTGCAGTTTTTTATTCTGAATTTGCTTTGCTAATTCTTTATTATAACTTATCTCATTTTCCAATAACTCAGGATGGGCTGCATGCAAAACCTGAGTTGCTTCTGTAGAACCGCAGTGTTTTTCATTTTGGGCAGAAACAATTTTTGTTTGAGCAAAGATAAGTGTACTAATAAAAATGTATTTAAAGGACTTTTTTTTCATGATATTTGGATTTTTATATTTTCAAAGCTAACTCTCAAACCAATAATTTATTGGTTCATTTATTTTACGGTCATTTTTTCTGATTAAACGGCAGTTATTTGTACTAAGTAGAATAATTTTATCGAAGTTTAAAATGGCACCCCGCCTGCGTTCAGTCCCCCGACTGAACGCAGAGGTGCCCCTAACCAAATCATTCTGCAGGGAAAATGTCGTGAACCCCTGCTGAATTTTTCGGATTAGCAAAGAGTTTATATATTGTAATAAGATTGTAATTGTTGAATTACGCAGGATCTGGGTCAAACAATTATTATTTGTTCGACTCAGGCTTAAATCAAACATAATGATTAGTGAAATGGAAGTAAATTCCATTTGTTTTTCAGAAAGCTGTAATTTTATTTACGCTTAGCCTTCCAAATTAGACCTAAAAAAATGATTGATTGAATAAACATTAAACAAATTCAGGAGGAGGCGAATTTGTTTCTTTGGAAACTGAGCAATAAATTGTATTTATTGAATTATATGCAATGTTTGAAAAGGAACGATACAAAGAAAATTGTTCGGCTTTATTTTGAAAATACAGCTTAATAATTGTGTTTGATAATTTTTTTGATGGATTGTTTTTAATGGGATTGTTTGAAGTAACGTTTGTATTTATATGTTCTTCGAAATTTGCCAGGAGCTGAGTTTCATTTTTATCACTGATACAATAATACGTAAT
>CAISYK010000076.1 GCA_903889605.1 uncultured Bacteroidota bacterium | reverse complement strand
ATTAATTATTTCATTTGGAGTATTTATTTCTTTTGTTAACTGCTTTTTTCCATCAGCACCATATAAATTCATAGTGACTCCTTTTAAAAATGGGTTATAGTGGGATAAATCAACTGTTATACGGCCGCTTGAAGGGTTTGGGTATATTTGGATATTATCTGTTCTTGAAAATTCCTCAGTTATTCCTGTGGTTAGCGCAGATACTGTTATATTGTCGATGCTGACATCAAACCAATTGCTGCCGTTCATATATTTCAATCCAATAAAACCTGTGCCGGCAATTGAAGGTAAATTAATTGTTGTATCTATCCATGAATTATTTGTCGATGCAAGATTTGTAAGATTAACAATTTCCGCATATAGACCCTGATTCGGGTCTGGGTTCCCGGAACAGCACCATATACCAAAATAATCAGGGGCGTATACGCCGCCTGCACAATGCACCTTTATTTTGAGAGATATTTTACTCGCTGAAACAAAATTTAAAGCAGGTGATACATACCAATCCTCAACGGTACCGGTATTATTATAATCGTGATATAATTTACTTGGAGCTGAAAAGCCCCCTGATGTTATGGTCCATGGGCCGTAGCTGCCATTTACCCCAAGCTTATACTGCACCCAGCCAGCTTTTTCAGTAGGAGTGTCAAAGCCCGAATAATAGGGCAATGGCAATGATTGAGCTTTTAAATTGGTGCAGAAAATTATCAAGCCAATAATTGTGTAAAATTTAATTTTTATCATGATTTATAACTTTATTAAAATTATTTTTCATCGTTCTTCTTCAAGAATATTTTTTTAACCAAACAGCTCCTGCCTATTTGGATATATCCTGAAAAGGTTTTTCTTTAATCACCCCCAGCTCTTTTCCAACTTTTTCAAAAGCTGCTAAAGCTTTGTCAATATGTTCTTTTTCATGAGCTGCAGATAATTGAACACGAATGCGTGCTTGTCCTTTTGCTACGACAGGAAAAAAGAAGCCCGTAACATAAATTCCTTCCACTAATAATTTGGCGGCAAACTCCTGGGCTAATTTTGCTTCATATAACATTACAGGAACAATTGCCGAATCACCATCTTTAATTTCTAAACCGACTTTTTTTATTCCTTGTTTAAAATAATTAATATTTGATTCCAATTTATCGCGCAAAGCTGTAGTTTCACTTAACATATCCAGCACAGCGATAGAAGCCCCTACAATATGCGGTGCCAATGAATTGCTGAATAAATATGGCCGTGAGCGCTGACGAAGCAATTCAATTATTTCTTTTTTAGCAGAAGTAAACCCGCCCATTGCCCCGCCCAACGCCTTTCCTAAAGTACCGGTAACAATGTCAACACGATGCATTACATTTTTTAACTCTATGGTTCCTCTTCCGGTTTTTCCAATAAAACCGCTGGCATGACTTTCATCAACCATCACCATTGCATTATATTTATCAGCTAAGTCGCAGATCTTATCCAAAGGGGCTACAAAGCCATCCATTGAAAAAACACCATCTGTAACAATAATCCTGAAACGATTTTTCTGCGTCGCTTTAAGCTGTTCTTCCAAATCTTCCATATTGCAGTTTTTATAGCGGTAGCGCTCTGCTTTACACAAACGAACACCATCAATTATGGAAGCATGATTTAATTCGTCAGAAATAATTGCATCTTCCTCACCGAATAATGGTTCGAAAACCCCGCCGTTTGCATCAAAGCAGGCTGCATATAAAATAGTATCCTCCTGTCCGACAAAATTCGCAATCTTTTGTTCAAGCTCCTTGTGAATATCTTGTGTTCCGCAAATAAACCGTACACTGCTCATTCCATATCCATGCTTATCCAATGTTTTATGAGCGGCTTCAATTACTTTTGGATGAGATGATAATCCAAGATAATTGTTTGAACAAAAGATAATAACATCCTTACCGTTTACTTTTACTACTGCACCTTGTTGTGTAGTTATAACACGTTCACGTTTAAAAAGGCCAGCTTCTTCAATACTGTTTAATTCTGTCTGAAGATGATTTTTGAAATTTCCGTACATTTTATGAGAGATTTGAGATATTTATATTGAGATGAACAAAAGTAAAAAAATATATCTATTTTACTTACTTTTACCAATATCATCACAAATAGTGAATACAGCATTAAGAAAGTACGAATAATGTAAACTGATGTTAAGCTATCATTAGCCGCAAACTGGCAAAATGTTACTTTTGGGAAATAAAAAAACCGAATTATAAAGGATGTATATTAATTGTATAATTTTGAAACAAGGAATCAATGCAATCAAAAGGAATAGAAAAATGAAACAAAAAAAACAAAAAATATTTCCCATACTCTTCTTGGGCATAGGACTGTCAACTATATATGCACAACAGGCAACAACAGCCGCAGGCAATAATGCTTTAGGTAGCGGAGGCTCTGTAAGCTACTCCGTTGGACAGGTCTTATACACAACCAACTCAGGAACTAATGGTTCGGAATCGCAAGGGGTGCAGCAGCCCTACGAAATTATGGTAGTAACAAGTTTAGAAGAGGCTTTAGGTATTACCTTAAATTTTTCTGCGTATCCTAATCCTACAACTGATTTTATAACACTATACGTCAATAATTTTGAACTTTCAACTTTCAGTTTTCAACTATATGACATCAGCGGAAAACTTTTGGAAACACAAAAAGTAATCGGCAATACATCCGCCATTTCAATGGTAAATTATGTAGCTGCTGCCTATTTTTTAAAAGTATTCAACAACAGCAAAGAAGTAAAAATATTCAAAATCATCAAAAACTAAAACCATGAAAAAAGTAATTCTATTTATCACAGCAGTTTTAACTTTTCACATTCAACTTTTCACTTTCAACTCTTTTGCGCAAGCACCGCAAAAAATGAGTTATCAAGCTGTAATCCGTAACAGCAGCGATGTGCTGATTTCATCAAGCACTATTGGCATGCGCTTTAGTATTTTGCAAGGTTCGGCAGCAGGTTCAGCTATATATGTAGAAACCCAAACAACAAGCACCAATAACAACGGTTTAGTGAGCCTTGAAATTGGCAGTGGAACGATAATAACAGGTACTTTTTCAGCTATTAACTGGGCAGCAGGTCCATATTTTATAAAAACTGAAACCGACCCTTCAGGAGGCACAGCATATACAATTTCTGGGACATCTCAATTATTGAGCGTACCGTATGCCCTGTTTAGTGCAAATGGGCCATCAGGAATACAAGGTGCCACAGGGTCGATCGGTGCAACAGGTACTGTTGGAATTATAGGTGCAACAGGTGATAATGGTTCATCTGGTACAGCAGGAACTACAGGAACAATTGGTGCAACAGGTAATAATGGTTCACTTGGTGCTACAGGCACTACTGGAACAATAGGTGCAACAGGTAATAATGGTACACCCGGACTACAGGGTATTCATGGTACAACAGGCACTACCGGAACAATTGGTGTAACAGGTACTAATGGTACACCCGGACTACAGGGTATTCATGGTACAACAGGCACTACCGGAACAATTGGTGCAACAGGTAATAATGGTTCATCTGGTTCAACAGGGGCTACCGGAACAATTGGCGCTACCGGAACTTTTTCAGGAACGGCTTGGGGAACAACAGGAAATGGCGGAACAGTTGACGGGACAAACTTTATCGGCACTATTGATGATGTAGCATTCAATATTAAAGTAAATAACCAAATGGCCGGTAGAATAGACCCTTCCGGATTAGCCAATACTTTTTATGGGTTTATGTCAGGCGCCAGCAACATAGGATATTACAATACCGCCTCTGGAATGAATGCGCTTTATGCCAATACCACGGGGAACAATAATACGGCCCACGGAAAGTCTGCACTTACCTCCAACACCATAGGAAGCAGCAATACTGCGTGCGGAGTTTATGCACTAGATTACAATACCGCAGGAAACTACAATACTGCCTGCGGGGTGGATGCGCTTTTTAACGCAACAGGCAGCAGCAATACCGGCTTTGGGGAGGAAGCTGGCTATAATATCACTACAGGATCTAATAATACAGCAATTGGCTACAACGCCAGAGTTCCTTTTGCCACAAGCGATAACCAAGTGCGAATTGGAGATGTAAATGTTTCTTATGCTGGAGTACAGGTAGCATGGAGCATTACCTCAGATAAAAGATTGAAGTCAAATATTCAAAATTCAAATCTCGGACTGGATTTTATCAGCAAATTGAGACCCGTTTCATACATCCGCATCAATGATGCATCAAAAAAATTAGAATATGGATTTATTGCTCAGGAAGTTGAAGAAGCCCTAAACAAATCAGGCGCGGGCAGCAATGGGATTATAACTAAGGATGACAGCAGCATGTATAGTGTTCGTTATAATGATTTACTTGCTCCAATGGTAAAAGCCATGCAGGAACAGCAGGTGATGATTGAAGTACAAAAGCAGCAAATTGAAGCGCAAAAAAAACAACTCGAAGAACAAAAACTTCGCTTGGAAAAAATAGAAGCTGCGATTTTTCATTAATTGATTATATGGCGGTTATTTTATTATTCAGTGATTCATTGCGAATTTAAATTGAATTTGTAGAGTAAGGAGTTAAACCTATAGGTGAAGACCTGGCAAGCGTGATATAATTAGTTTAATGCGAATTTCATCAACCAATTAATAAAGAATAAAAAAGATAATGGAAAACCAAATTACGTTAGAACAAATCCAGGATTTCAAAGGGAAATATCCAAAACAACTATGGTATTTGTTTTTGGTAGAAATGTGGGAACGTTTCTGTTTCTACGGAATGCGCGGGGTCTTAACAATTTTTATGGCGGATAAAATTTTAGGATTATCGTTATCAGATAAAGATGCAAATCTTAAATACGGCGCAATTCAGGCTTTTGTTTATGCTTTCACTTTTATTGGCGGAATTTTCGCGGATAAAATTTTAGGCTTTAAAAAATCCCTATTGTTCGGCGGTTTAGTTATGATTTGCGGCAATTTGATTATAGCCTTTTCCCCGCAGAATTTATTCTATTTAGGAATTACTCTTTCCATTATCGGAACAGGATTTTTTAAACCTAATATCTCTTCAATGGTGGGAGAACTCTACAGAGAAGGCGACCCAAGAAGGGATGCCGGATTCGGATTGTTCTATTCAGGAATTAATATCGGGGCATTGCTCGGAGGCGCTGTATGCGTTTATCTTGGAACGAGTAAAGATTACGGCTGGAGCTATGCATTTCTTTCTGCTGCAATTGTAATGATAATTGGTTTAATCACTTTCTTATTTACGAAAAAATCACTGGGGCCAATAGGAGATTCTCCATTAATAAATTTAAGTGCGGTAAAAAGGAACACAAGAGAGATTGCCGTTTATGCGGGTTCATTAATAAGCATCCCATTGATTTTTATTATGATTAAAAATACTGATTATACTGATTATTTCATGTATACGATCGGACCATTGGCAATCATATATTTCTTATATGAAACATTTAAAGAGACTGAATTAAAATCGCGGAAGAAGTTAATTGCAGCATTTGTTTTTATTCTATTTTCTATCATTTTTTGGGCATTCTTTGAACAAAGCGGAGGATCGTTGGCCCTTTTTGCAAAAGATAATTTACACACTAATTTATTGTTTTTTGATATCAACCCCAATATAATTAACAATACTTCCAATTCATTATTTGTTATAATATTTAGCCCTTTGCTTGGGCTGGTTTGGCTTGCAATGATTAAAAGAAAAATTGAGCCGAATACTGTTATAAAATTTGGAATTGGTTTCTTGTTCCTCGCTGCAGCTTTTTATATTTTCTATTACACTCGTTTTTTTGCAGATGCTGAAGGAAAAACGTCCCTTAATATTTTTACAATCGGCTATTTAGTTATAACCTTTGGGGAACTTTGTTTATCCCCGATAGGTTTGTCTATCATGACAAAACTCTCGCCTAAAAGATTATCAGGAATGATGATGGGAATGTGGTTTTTAGCAAGTGCATACGGACAATATGCTGCAGGGTTATTAGGGGCAGGAATGTCGAGCCCTGATGAAAATGCCTCAATGATGACTAAATTACAATCATATACCGATGGTTATAAACAACTTGCAATTTATGCCCTAATTGCAGGCCTTTTAATGATTGTTATTTCACCGCTTATCCGCAAGCTTATGCAGGATGTAAAATAGTTTCAATGCCGACACAAATTAACATACAAGAGTTTTTAGAATTATCCCAGCATCACCCTGTGCTCGATGTAAGAAGTCCTGGAGAATTTGAATATGCGCATATTAATGGTGCTCATTCTCTGCCTTTGTTTTCGGACGAAGAGCGGGCCATAGTAGGAACAGCTTATAAACAGGTAAGCCGTGAATCTGCCGTGAATAAAGGTTTAGCATTTTTCGGACCTAAGATGAAAGAACTCGCTGATAAAGCAAAAAAAATAGGCAGCGGAAATACATTTATTATTCATTGCTGGCGCGGAGGAATGCGAAGCGCCAGTGTTGCATGGCTATTGGAATTATACGGCCATAAAGTATACCTGCTTCGCGGCGGATATAAATCATTCCGCAGAACAGTGCTTGAAAGTTTTAATGAAGAACGGCAGATTTTAATTTTGGGCGGCAGAACAGGATCGGGGAAAACATTGATTTTAAAGGATTTTTTTAAATTGGGTGAACAAGTGGTTGATCTGGAAAAATTGGCGCATCACAAAGGTTCCTCATTTGGAGCATTAGGTGAATTGCCGCAGCCTACCCAGGAAATGTTTGAGAATGAATTGTTTTTTCATCTTTACAAAACCGACAAAAATAAAACTGTTTGGCTGGAAGATGAAAGCGGTATGATAGGTAGAATAGTAATTCCAAAACTGTTTTATGAAAAAATGAGAAACTGCCGAACTTTTTTTCTTGACATTCCGTTCGAAGTCCGTTTACAATATCTGACAGAAGAATATGGGAAATTTGCTGCTGAAGATTTGAAAAATGCTATACTGCGAATCACTAAAAAACTTGGCGGAGCAGACACAAAAACAGCAATTGACGCTATAGATAATGGCGATACAAAAACAGCTTTTGAGTTTTGTTTAAAATATTATGACAAGACTTATGATTACGGAAAAAATAGACGAGATCCTGAAACGGTTACAATTTGCCCTTTCGACAAATTAGATACTGTAAATATTGCAAAAGAAATAATTAAAAAAAATATTTAATGTTTATTAGCCATTTGGCAATAGGTTATGCCGCGCAAACAAGACCCAATGACCAATGGCTAGTGAACCAATGACTAATGGACCAATGACCCAAAAATAATGACTGAAAATCAAAAAATAAAACTAACGCAATTCAGCCATGGAGCAGGATGCGGCTGTAAAATTGCTCCAGGAGTTTTGGATGAAATTTTAAAAACAAATTTTATTGCGCCTCATAATGAAAAATTGATTGTTGGAAACAGCAGTAAAGATGATGCCGCTGTATATGATATCGGCAATGGACAAGGCCTTATCAGCACCACTGATTTTTTTATGCCTATTGTTGATGACGCATTGGATTTCGGAAAAATTGCTTCGGCCAACGCGATAAGTGATGTATATGCAATGGGCGGGAAACCTCTTATGGCAATTGCTATTCTTGGCTGGCCGATTAATAAACTTCCTGTTGAATTAGCACAGCAAGTGATTGAAGGTGCTCGTATTATTTGTGCAGAAGCCGGAATCCCGCTTGCAGGAGGACACAGCATTGATAGTCCTGAACCTATTTTCGGACTTGCCGTCAGCGGACTCGTTGATTTAAAAAATCTAAAACAGAACAATACAGCTAAAGAGGGAGATTTTATTTATATCACAAAAAAAATTGGTGTTGGAATTCTTTCAACAGCCGGGAAAAGAGGATTATTAAAAGAAGAGCACATTGGCCTTGCTGCAAAACAAATGATGCAGTTAAATAAGTTGGGTGAAAAAGCTTCCAGCATCAAGGGTGTCACTGCAATGACTGATGTAACTGGCTTTGCACTGCTCGGGCATTTAATTGAAATGGCTGAAGGCAGCAATTTAACCGCTGAAATTACATATTCTAAAATACCTCTTTTTGAAGGATTAGATTTTTATACTTCTCAAAAATGCATGCCTGGAAATACACAAAAAAACTGGAAAAGTTTTGAAACCAAAGTTGAAGGCATTACTGAAGAATTGATATTTACTCTTTGCGATCCCCAAACCAACGGCGGTTTATTAATTACAGTTAATCCAGATTCAAAAAATGAATTCGAGCAATTGCTGATCAGTGAAGGATATGAAAACTTTGCAAAACCTATTGGAGTTATGAAAGCAAAGGGTGATAAAGTGGTGACGATTGTGTAAACAGCTATTGTTTGTTCTGCTTTATTTCCTTCCTTAAAAATTTCTGATTTCAATTATTTTTTTAAATAATTTTGGCGTT
>CAISYK010000075.1 GCA_903889605.1 uncultured Bacteroidota bacterium | reverse complement strand
TTTATTTTGATGATCTTTCAGTTAAAATAGTTTTACCCTCATCAATAGATGAATTGGAGACCAAAGGAAATTTGATTTCACAAAACAATCCGAATCCTGCAAATAGTTTTACGAATGTCAATTTTGTTATAAATGATAATAAAAATCTAACGTTTAATATCTATAATTCCATCGGCGAAATAGTTAAACAAGAAAAGATTTCTGACAAACAAAATTCTATTTCAATAGATGTTAAATCCTTATCAAACGGCACATATTTTTATCAGGTTTGCAGCGATAGTTTTCATTCTAAAATGATGAAGATGGTTGTGCTGAGATAGAAGTACTTCCTAACCTCCCCTAAAGGGAGGAACAGGATATAAATCCGCCTAAGCTTGTGTGTTGATTCTCCTCCCCTTATGGGAGGCCCTGAGGGGGGTTACTCCTGCCTAAAATAATTTAGTGCTGATACATCTACCAAATTTACATCTTTATAATAATAATGAAGGATATATTCATACGGGTATTTTAACCTAGCCATCTGCATAGCACCTTCCTGGCAAAGCCCAACCCCATGACCGTATCCGCGTCCCTTGAATTTAATAGAATCACCGATTTGCTCAATAGAAAAATATGTTGACTTTAATTTAAAATCGGCACGAATATTTTTAAGAGGAATTTTCAAATCTTTATCCTTATAATAAACAGCTCTTCCTGAAGATTGTGAAAATGAAGCGGCAGATACATAATTTAAACTGTCGGGGATAGGATATTTATGTTTTAAGCGTAAATATGCCTGCCAATCTTCTAACGGAATAGTTCGCTGCCATAGAGCTTGAGATTGGTGAATACAAAAAGTGTCTTTAACTGATTTTAAATATCCGGTAGTCATTGCCCATACATCCTGCGAATTGCAGGTTTCTCCGCCGCAGTTTGAATGAAATGCCGCCGTAATCAAATTCAAATTATTATCTACAACCACTATTCCTTTGGTATCGAGTACGGCTATTAAAATATTGTTTTCAGTAGCCTTACTAGAATAAGCCTGACAATGTACATCATCGCAAACCTCAAATCCTTCTAAAATATGACGATTAAGGTGTGCTAATAAATAAGTACGGCAAAGAATAGCCTGTATTTTGTAATATTCTAAATTACCGCCCTTACCGCCTTCCGATTCAACAACGCCTGCAATGTAATTTTCTAAATCAACCTTATTTAATAGTAAAAACTGACTTTTATCAGACGTCAGCATAATATCCAGGTTATCATCATAGGTGCGTACTTTGCCTTGAGGAACAACTGATTTTATTTTAAAAGCAGCATAAGATTCTTTAGCAATCATTTTTATTACAGAAAATTTTCCAATATCTTTTTCAAATGTTTTTAAACGGATGGAATCTCCTTCAATATTCATTTGAAATATACCTGATGGGTCGCAATCTGACAGCAATTTACCGTCACCATAAACTGAGTAGGTGCATCCTAATGGCGAAAAAATAAATGTGCTGATAATTTTCGTAGTCAATATTCGTACGTTGACAATATTAGCGTTTGAACGATATACAAAAATCAGCAATAATATAAACAGCAATAAA
>CAISYK010000074.1 GCA_903889605.1 uncultured Bacteroidota bacterium | reverse complement strand
TCAAAAATTAAATTAAACAAACAAAAAGCTATGAAAAAAACAACATTATTATTAAGTTTAGCATTTGGAGTATCAAGTGTTTTTGCCCAAGACCTTACTTCAAAAAAAGGGGAGCCAATGCTGCCTGAATCAGGTGATTGGTCAATAGGGATTTGTGCATTACCATTTTTAAATTATGCCGGAAATCTAATTGGTGGTAATGGTTTAAACGTTGCACCTGCTTATAATTTCATGCCAGGCACTCAATCTATTATAGGAAAGTATTTTGTAGATGAAAAAACCGCTTATCGTGCCGGCGTCCGTTTAGGTTTTGGTTCTGTTAAAACTACAACGAAAGTGCCTATTATTCCTGCACAAACACCTGCAGCGTATGTAGATGATGTAACAAAAGTTGGTGCTACAAACATTGGTATTTCTGTTGGTATGGAAATGAGAAAAGGTAAAACTCGTTTACAAGGTTTGTATGGTGCTGAATTTGGGTTTGCTATAGGTTCTGGTAAAACTACTAATACTTATGGAAATGCTATTTCTGCTACTAACCCAGTTCCATCTCGTGTTACTGAAATAAAAGCAGGTTCAACTTTTAATTTAGGTTTAAGAGGTTTCATTGGTGCTGAGTATTTTATCTTCCCGAAAATTTCAATCGGAGGCGAATTCGGTTGGGGAGTTGCTTTGGCAACAACCGGAGAAGGTCAAACTACTACTGAAGGCTGGAATGGAACAGGAGTTGAAAGTACTGTTACTAAAACCGGCAAAGCATCAACTTTTGGTGTTGATACAGATAACCTGACTTCAGTATTCGGGCCGGCTTCTGTGCTGGTATTAAATTTACATTTCTAAAATATTTAATTCATAATAAAAAAAACTCCCGGCTTTCCGGGAGTTTTTTTTTATAGCTGTTCCATAAGTTCTTTTATTTCGTCTTCAAACAAATGCCGCCATTCTCCTGTCTTCAGCTTTCCTATTTTAATATTCATTACTCGTACACGCTGTAATTTTATCACCTGATAATCAAAAACACTACACATCCTTCGGATCTGACGGTTTAAACCCTGTTTCAAAACAACTCTAAATATACGTCTGGTGTTTGGTTCTGCCTTAATTATGCATGGCTTAGTAACGGCATCACCAATCTTAACGCCTTCTGACATAAGTTTTATAAATTGATTCCGCAATGGTAAATTAACTGTAACCACATATTCTTTTTCGTGTTCAAAATCGGGATGAATTATTTTATTTATAATACTGCTGTCGTTGGTAAGTAAAATAAGTCCTTCCGAATCTTTATCTAATCTGCCTACTGGTAATATTTTTTCAGGATAATTGACAGCATCAATAATATTTCCTTCTGTTTTTTCGCAGGTACAAATAATCCCTGCCGGTTTATTAAACACGATGTAAACATATTTGATTTTTCGCGCTTCACCATCCGGCGATAAAGATTTGGGCAGTATTTTTTTATTAGGCATATTAAAAATTTTAACAAAGATAATTTTTAGTGATGATTTGATAAAATATTGCACTTTGCATTTGCATATTGACTATGCCGAATGATTTTGCTCGACCATAACTATGTACATTTTTTAACTCTCCATTTTTTGCCTCTATTTTGTATCGATATTTTGACTTTTCTTTGAAGTATTCTAATAGTACGTATCTACTTGATTTTCCAATCTGTTCTTTTTCCCTAGTCTGGCCTTTTGTGTTGCGATGTGGCCTGCAGGACATACAAACATGTCTGCATCTTTATTGTAATCAAATTTGTCGTCGTCTTTTCTAAAACCTTGGGTAATTGATGGATTAAGTTTAGCTACTATTTTAATATTTTGCTCATTGGTTAGTTTGATATTTTCTTTTCCTGAATAAGCTGCATCGCCTATAATTGTTTCGGCTTCAATCCCATTTTTCTGACTAATTTCTAAAAGTTTAGATAGCTCTGGTCCGTCACCTTTTTCTCCTGATGTTACAACGGCTGCTGTTATTATGCGCTCTTCGGTCATTGCTAAGTGTGTCTTATAACCAAAGAATGAACTCTCTGCGGATTTATGACCTATTTTGGCATCCTCATCTTTTAATATTACAATATTTTCTTGAGTGTCTTCTAAAATATTTAATTTTTCTAGTACCGCAGGAATTGAGCTAATGGATGGCTCCTTTTCAACAATTCGTTCCAGCTCTTTGCAATAAACTAACTCTTTTTCTAAATCATTATCAATATTCTTTCTCGGCAT
>CAISYK010000073.1 GCA_903889605.1 uncultured Bacteroidota bacterium | reverse complement strand
GGGTAATGGAACATGCCCTTCATATACAGATCCCATTGTAATTCATTTTTCGAATTTTAATGCTTCTGTTTCAACAGCAATTACAAATGTAAGTTGTTATGGAGGAAATGACGGTTCTGCTGCAATCATTACTGCCGGCGGATCTAATCCATTTACTTATTTCTGGAATACAGTTCCGGTGCAGTCAACTTCAACTGCAGTCAATTTAACACAAGGAACATATTCGGTGACCATTCAGGATGGTTTAGGCTGCAGTCATCAAATTTCGGTAAATATAACTCAGCCTTTGCCTCTTTCCAATAATTCTGTGATTACAAACGTTTCTTGTGCCGGAGTCAGCAGCGGTTCCATAGCGGTAACCCCTATCGGCGGTACAGCACCATACACATATTTATGGTCACCCGGAAATCAAACAGCATCATCTATCATTAATCAACCAGCCGGAACATATACTGTTGCTGTCATGGATGCAAAAGGATGCCAGATAACATCAGTTTATATTATCACACAACCAACAGCAGTAACAATCTCGTTAACATCAACTAATGTTTCATGTTTCAATGGAAACAACGGAACCGTTAACAGTACTGTTTCAGGCGGAACTTCTCCATACACATATAATTGGAGCCCGACAAATGCTTCATCACCAAATATCACCGCTTTACAAGCAGGTAATTATACATTAATTGCAACAGATAACAAAGGTTGTATTGCTTTAGCATCGACTTCAATTAACCAACCTACTGCACTTGCGGCAACTATTTCGAGCAATAACGAAACATGTGATTACCTTAACAACGGCTCGGCTTCAGCACTTGTATCTGGAGGCACAGCAGGGTATGCATATTTATGGCTGCCCGGAGGACAAACCACAAGTACAGCTTCGAATTTATCCAGCGGCACATACACGCTGACAGTTACTGATTTTAAAGGCTGCGCAGCCAACTCAATAACAACAATAAACCAACCGCCGATATTGACTGTTAGTTTTATCAATCAGGTAAATGTAACTTGTTATTCAGGTAACAATGGCGGTATCACAGCAAATGCTTCAGGAGGCAATCCGAATTATACCTATTCATGGATGCCGGGGTCACTCACTAACGCTGTTATAAACAATTTAGCGGCAGGAACATACACTGCTGCAGTGACTGATAATAATGGCTGCCAGGTTCAAAATACTGTAACGATCACACAACCTTTTTTCCATCTTGCTGTTGCTGTGTCATCCTCCCCTTCAAATTGTTACGGCGGAGCTAACGGCACCCTCTCTTCATCTGCTTCCGGCGGTTCCGGCCCATACAGCTACAACTGGATGCCTGGAAATTTTAACGGGCAAAACGTTTTAAATATTCCGGGAGGGAATTATACCGTTACTGTAACAGACTCCAAAGGATGTATTATTACAAATACTGTTTCTGTCAGTCAGCCGGGACAAATAATACTAACAACAGCATCTGTAAATTCGAATTGCAGCTTAGCAAACGGGCAAGCGTCGGTTTCAGTATCGGGCGGAATAAGCCCTTTCACATATATGTGGTCTCCAAGCGGGGGAACAAATAATACCGCTTCAGGTTTGACTTCAGGAGCATACAATGTGTTTGTATACGATGCAGGCGGATGCAGCGCTGTTCAATATGTAAATGTGAATGATAATACAGCTCCTTCAGTAAGTATTTTTTCGACTTCAAATGTTAGCTGCAGCGGAGGTTCTAATGGGACTGCTACAGTTGGAGTTGCAGGCGGTGCGGGACCTTTTTTATATTCATGGACACCTTACGGAGGCAATGGACCAACTGCAGTAGGTTTAGCCGCAGGAATTTATACTGTTTCTGTAATTGATATAAACGGCTGCCAGTCATTGGCAACAACAAGCCCGGCAATAACTCAGCCAACACCGATAACAATAAATTTATCGACAACAAATGTAAGTTGTTTCGGAGGAAATAACGGAACGGCATCTGCAAGTGCACAAGGAGGTACAGGGCCGTATACTTATCAATGGCTTCCCGGCGGAACAATGGGGCCAGCAATAGGTAACCTTTCGGCAAACACTCATACTATCAAGGTAACTGATGCGAATAATTGTGTTCAAACTTCATCTTTTACGATTTCCCAGCCAGCCCCTCTTTCAGCTTCAATTACATCTTCATCTAACGTTAGTTGTTTTAATGGAAATAATGGAACAGCAACTGTAAATACCAGCGGAGGCACGCCATTTTATAATTATAGCTGGCTGCCGGGCGGAGGAAACGGATCTACCGGCACAGGCCTTTCTGCCGGCACATATACAGTAAATATAACTGATTCAAAAGGATGTACAACGTGGTCTTCTGCCGTTATTTCACAGCCTTCAATGGCTTTATCTGCAGCAAGTACAACAGTTGCTGCAAAATGTTTTGGAAGTTCTGATGGAAGTGCAGCCTTAAGTCCCATTGGAGGTACTCCAGCATATGCGTATCAATGGTCGCCTTCCGGCGGAATCGGGCAAACAGCATCCGGCCTTTCACAAGGAAGTTATTTTGTGTTGATTACAGATTCCAAAGGCTGTGCAGCAAATATTTCCCTTTCTATTTCGCAACCATCGCAAATTACAGGAACCCTTGTATCAACCAGCCCTTCATGCGGTTTATCAAATGGTTCAATATATTCACAAATTTCAGGCGGCACCGGTCCATATAATTATTTTTGGCTTCCCGGTTCATCAACAAACCCAACGCTTAATGCTGTAGGCCCTGGGACCTATACATTACAGGTAACGGATTCAAAAAATTGTGTTAATTCATTTTTTATAAATTTAACCAACATTGCCGGGCCATCTGCCGCAGTTGCATCTAAAACAGATGTGTCATGTTTTGCCGGTAATAACGGTACAGCAACCATAAATATAACACAAGGGACATCACCATTTTATATATCATGGTCGCCTTATGGAGGAAATAATTTATCCGCCTCCTCATTGACTGCCGGAACTTACAATGCAAATATCACCGATGCTTTGGGATGCAACACTGCAGCAGCAACAACAATAAGCCAGCCAAATGCGCTGATTATTTCCGCTTCAGGAATAAATAATGTTTTATGCAGCGGAGGAAACAATGGATCAATCACTGTTGCGGCTTCCGGAGGGACTCCAGCATACAATTATTCATGGCAGCCAATGCCTTCTAATTTGGCGACAGTAAATAATCTAACAGCAGGCACATATACGGTTAATGTTACTGATCAAAAGAATTGTCCGGCTTCAATTTCAATAAATATTACTCAACCGACAGGTCTTTCTGCATCAATTGGCTCAGCTGTAAATACAACATGTTACAATGGTGCGGATGGAAGTGCTTCTGTTATTGCTTCCGGAGGAACATTACCTTATATATATTCCTGGTCAACAAGTCCGGCACAAACCGGCAGCACTGCGGTAAATTTAAGTTCAGGGACAGGTTCAGGTATTTCGTACATTGTATTAATTACGGATGGTAATGGATGCACCCAAAATAACAGTGTAATAATAACACATCCTTCACAAGTTATAACATCGGCTGGCCCGGATGCATCAATTTGTCTTGGCCAAACAGGTACTGTTACAGCAAGCGCTTCAGGAGGTACAGGAAATTATTATTACGCTTGGCTGCCCACTGGCACTGTTAATTCAGGAACCTTGAATACAGCACCCTCAACCAATACAACATATACTGTTATTGCTTTTGACCAAAACGGATGTGCAGGAACTTCCGATACAGTTTCTGTTATTACATATAATTTAACGCCTGCAAATATTGATGTCATCGCATTGTCTCCGATTTGTCCGGGACAAAGTTCTGGGGTTTATGTTCAAATTTCAGGAATAACAGGTCCTTTAACATATTCTTGGAACGATAATTTCGGAAACGGGCCCGGAGTTTATATTGTTACGCCGCTTCAGCCTACTACATATATTGTAACTGTTACTAATGTTTGCGGTTCATCGGTGACTGATTCGGTACGTGTTCTTTTTAGTCCGCCGCCTACAGTAGCCTTTACCTCAGACCCAAACATTGTATGCATCCCTACCACAATTCATTTTGATGATTATTCCATTACCGGGAATAGCTCAGATCCTATCTCAACATGGTATTGGAATTTTGGCGATGGAATGTCCTCCTGGCTTCAAAACCCAGCTCATGAATATAAACTTGCCGGCACCTACACTGTCACTCTTATTGTTACAACAGAGAACGGATGCACAAATGATAATTCTTCTTCACCAGTAACTATTTATGCTTATCCATATCCTGGTGCCGGGTTTTCTGTAAATTCATCTGAACTCGATGTCCCATATGATATATTAGTTTGTAATAATCATTCTACTGATGCAGCCCTTTACAGCTGGAGTTTTGGTGATGGGAGTATTTCTACAGCAGAAACCCCCCAGCATATTTATTTATCCGTTGGTATTTTCCAGGTACAGCTAATTGCTACCTCTCAATATGGCTGCTCAGATACCGCCTATTCCGATATTACAACAAATGCTGATGTTATCTTCCCTAATGCATTTACACCAAATACGAATGGAGGGCCAGGAGGAGATTACGAAATGAATGCTCTGGATAATGATATATTTTTCCCATACACAACAGGAGTGGAAGAGTTCAAATTAGAAATTTTTAATCGCTGGGGCGAACAAATTTTCGAATCAACGGACATCAAAAAAGGCTGGGATGGCTACTACAGAGGGGTTTTATGTCAGACGGACGTTTACGTTTGGAAAGCATATATTAAATTAAATAACGGAAAGATATTTAATAAAAGCGGTGACATTACACTTCTAAGATAAACACAAACGCCAGTCCTTAATTCCCACTCAAAATGGCCAATGTATAGCATATTGTAAAAAATAACAAATGAAAAAGATAGAAGATTTTATCAGCAAGAACCGCTGCGCCATTTTCCAATTCTCCAAAAGAGATGGGCTTATGGGCAGATTCTTAGGGTTTAAGGGGAAAAGCTTAGGGTTATCGAAAAGTTTTTTCTGGATGTTTTTCATTTGCTCATATCTTCTTTGGAGGGGTGCTGGGGGGCAGGCTTTTGCGCAGGACATGCATTTCACTCAGTTTTATTCAGCCCCATTATATCTAAATCCAGCTTTTACCGGGGCAAATGGTTGTTCCAGACTTTCCGCAACTTATAGAAACCAATGGCCCGGAATATCTAAAACATATAGGTCATTTTTATGTTCCGCCGAACATTTTATACATGAAAAAAATCTTGGAATAGGCATATTGTTGGGAAGTGATGTTGCAGGAACAGGTCAATTAAAAACTACAATAATAAACCCCTCAATCTCTTATGAAGCCAGGGTTGGCAGGAAACTGGCGCTAAGATTTGGGCTTCAGCCGGGAATTACTATTAAAAGCATTAACTTTAATAATCTATTATTTGGAGACCAGCTTGCCAGAGGAGGCAATGTTCTTTCCATTGAAACTCCGGTTCAAACCAAAGCTTTTATGGATATCGGAGCAGGGTTATTAGCATACACTACAAAATATTGGGCTGGTGTTTCAGCTTTTCATTTGAATAAACCCAACGAATCATTAATGGGCGCCGAAAATGTTAAATTACCAATTAAATACTCTGTCCATGGAGGAGCAAAATTTATAATGGATGAGTTAGAAGCAAAAGAGGATTTCAAAAGAAAATCCATTACAACCGCTTTTAATTACCGGGGGCAAAAAGAATTCGACCAGCTTGATATTGGCTTCTATTATTCCGAAAGTGTATTAAATTTAGGACTTTGGTACAGAGGAATCCCATTGCTTAAAGCTTACAAGCCAGGATATAAAAACAATGATGAAGTTGCTGTTATTGTTGGTGTTCAGACTAAAAGAATGAATATAGGATACAGCTATGATATTACCATATCAAAACTGTATTCTATTTTATTATAATCATCACCACTTTTTTGAATTTTATGACTATCAATAACATCACCG
>CAISYK010000072.1 GCA_903889605.1 uncultured Bacteroidota bacterium | reverse complement strand
AGGATAACACCTTACCAATTATTCTTCGTGTAAAAATTGCAGGACGCAAGAAAGATATTTCACTTTCTGAAAATTGCCCTTTAGATTTTTGGGATGAGAGTAAATCTCAGGTTAAGCGAAGTTACCCGACAGCAAAGAAGATTAATCAAGCCATCGACACAAAAAGGCTGCTTGCTGAAACAATCATTTCGAAATACAAAAACAATAACCAATTTCTTACCCTAGGTGATTTTGAGCATGAGTTTGGATATGAAAAAACGTCCAGCTTCATTGGTTTTGTTGAGAACGAGATTAAGAAAGAAAAGCAAATTAGGAATAAAAGTGAAGGTACAATAAGTGGTTATGATAAAGATTTATCTAAGCTAAAACGCTTTGAACCGGCTATTTTATTTAGTGACCTAACAGTTACTTTTTTGGAGAGTTACGAAATATATATGCGTAATAATCTTGAAAATAAAGTGAATACAATTCATCGGTCATTAAAATTCATACGAACTTTTAACAACAGGGCTATAAAGCAAGGATTAACCGATAAATATCCCTTTAGTAAAAAGAGTTTAAAAACTGAAAACACGCAAAGGGAATATTTGTTAGAACATGAAATAAATAGCCTTAAGATATTGTATGATAATCTACCTGTACGCGACCAAGCAAAAAAAACACTTCAAGCTTTTTTGTTTTGTTGCTATACCGGAATTCGTTTTACAGATGCACAATTGTTAAGGTACAAAGACATCAATTTCAATGACAGCAACAATATATATATATCAATAAAAATGCATAAAACAAAAGATGTGGTTACTATTCCATTACTTGATAAGGCCAAAGATTTATTGAAGTTAAATTATGCATTAAAAGATATTCCTATACACCCGGAGGAACATATACTTAAAGTCCCCTGTAACCAGGTAGCCAATAAGCAATTGAAAAGAAGTTGTGAAAAAGCAGAAATAAAGAAAAATGTGACATTCCATTGTTCGCGCCATAGTTTCGCCACAATAGCTATTACCAATGGCATTTCGATAGAAACAGTATCAAAACTTTTAGGACATCGAGAATTAAAACAGACAAGCATTTACGCCAAAATTATTGATACAAAGGTTATACAAGATATGAATATGCTTAATACGAAGCTTAATAATAGTATTAAACAGCCTTGCACAAAATAATAGGATTACTTGAAATAGCAATTGCAAGAAACCATGTTTTGTTTGTGGATGCCGTTAAAGCAAAAAGTTGGCTTAAACAGGCTGGGAAGCTACAATTGCTTCCGAATTTGTTAAACCAACTTTAAGTTATTCTATTACAAATATACAAAATTTATACCAAATTCCAATGACTAAAAACAAGTCACTCAAACTTGCCAAAGAATTTAACATGATCGGAGCGCCTTACATTTCCGCATCCGACAGTGTAGATAACTACTCATTAAATGTTGATGTGCCGGACAGCAGGGCTTTTGAAATGCAGCAGGCTGGACACTGTAGAAAAAAGCAGGTCAACGGTTCGCCCCCTGTTTTCAGACTCCAATAATGGGTGTATAAAGTCAATTTTTCTCGCTATTCCTTTTTTGCTAAACAACTTTGAAAAAATTCAGACTCTTTTTCCAAGTGTAATATTCGTTTGTCTTTTCTTTCAACTTCCGAATTTAGATATTTGATTTCGGCTTCCTGTCTTTCCTTTTCAGATTTTAATCCATCAATTTGGTATTGCAATACATCATCATAAGTAAATACAGCAGGCCCCCCTCCCTCATTTAACATTTTAAAAAAATCACCTGATTCTTGTCCTATTGCATTAAGTATTTTAAACAATTT